>DASUUD010000144.1:0-9005 GCA_036374255.1 Solirubrobacterales bacterium
CCGGGCTCGGTGACCGTCCTCATCGCCCTCCCTCTTCGATCGACTCCAGCCAGGCGTCGATCGCGGCGAGCAGCTCGCCGTGGCCGCGGTCGAAGCCGAGCAGCCGCTCGTTCAGCATCCCCTTCTGGAACTGCATGACCAGGGTCGCCAGCGCCTCGGCTGAGAAGCGCGTCTCGTCGAGCCCATACTCCTCGATCGCCTGGCCGAGCACCTCCTCGAGCAGCGAGCGCCACTTGTCATTGACCCGCCGCAGCCGCTCCTGGAGCTCCGGCCGGCCCCAGGCCAGCGCCTCGAGCTCGGCCCAGACCTTGGGATAGCCGGCTGCCAGGTCCTCCTCGATAAAGCCGATCGCGGTGCGCCACTTCTCCAGGAACGGCGCCTCGGTCGCGTACATCGCCCGCTGCCGCTCGAGAACCCGGCCGGTGAAGCGCTCGAGGACCTCCAGCAGCAGCTCCTCGACCGAGCCGAAGTAGTAATGGATCAGTCCGTGGTTCTGCCCCGCCTCGCGTGCGACCCGCCGCGTCGAGATCCCCTCGGCGCCTTCCTGGACCAGTAGGCGCTCCGCCGCGTCCAGAAATGCCTCGACATTGACTTCCCGGGTCGAGCGGCTCCCATCGGCGGGGCCCGGGATATGGCTGGTCGGAGCTGTGGCGGGGTTCTTAGTCACTCGACTTAGTCGAGTATCTAACTTTTCGCATCCGAAGTCAAGCCCTCGCGGCTGACGGAGTTCGCGCAGTGTGGGATTCCCGGGATTCCGGACAGCCCTGGCGGCCGCCTAGGCCCCGTGGCACTTCTTGAACTTTTTGCCGGAACCGCACCAGCAGGGGTCGTTGCGCCCGATGTTCTTCTCCCGCTCGTCCTTGACCACGGTCTCGATCACTTCCGGAGCGGCGGGGCCGTCGCCTCCGTTGGGCCGGGCCGAACCGGCGGCCACGCCGACCGCCCCCGCGCCGGCGGCCGCAGCGACCTCCTGCAGCGCCGAGGGCTGCGCTTCGGGCGTACCGCCCGAGTAGTCGAGCGCGATCGGCTCCGCCCCGCCGTTGGGACCGAAGGCCTCCTCGAGCTGCGAGGGATCGACTTCGATCTCGGCGTGGAAGATCAGCTTGCTGAACTCCTCCCAGATCGAGTTCATCAGCTCCTCGAACATCGCGAAGCCTTCGTTTTTGTAGGCGACCAGCGGGTCGATCTGGGCGAAGCCGCGCAGGTGGATCCCCTCGCGCAGGTAGTCCATGTCGTAGAGGTGCTCCCGCCAGCGGTTGTCGATCACCTCGAGCAGGATCGCGCGCTCCATGTATCGCATCAGCTCGCCCCCGAGCTGCTCCTCGCGCTCGTCGTAGGCCTTCATGGCGTCGTCCTCGAGAGCGTCTTTGAGTTTTTCGCGGTCGACAGTCTCAGGGGCCATTGAGGCCACGTCGATGCTCACCGGCCAGATCTGGCGCAGCTGTTGCTCCAGCTCCGGCATGTCCCATTCCTGCAGCTCGTCGCCGGGGGTGTACTCGTCAACGAGGCGGTCGATCACGCCCTCGAGCTCGTCGCGCGCGACGTCCGACATGTCGCGCCCTTCGAGGATCTCGTGCCGGTATTTGTAGACGACGCGGCGCTGCTCGTTCATCACGTCGTCGTACTCGAGCACGCGTTTGCGGATCAGGAAGTTCTGTTCCTCGACCTTCTTCTGCGCGCCCTCGACGGTTTTTGTCAGCATCTTCGCCTCGAGCGGCATCTCCTCGCCCTGCTCGCCGATCGGCCCCAGTCGGTCGAGGATTTTGTAGATCCGGTCGCCCGCGAAGAGCCTGATCACGTCGTCTTCGGCGGAGAGGAAGAACCGCGACTCGCCGGGGTCGCCCTGGCGGCCGGAGCGGCCCCGCAGCTGGTTGTCGATGCGACGCGATTCGTGGCGCTCGGTGCCGCAGATGAACAGCCCGCCCAGCTCGCAGACCTCCTCGGCCTCGGCTTCGCAGAGCGGCTCAAACTCGGCCACTTTCTCGGCCAGAGCCTCCTCGTAGCCCTCGTCGCCGGGGCCGAGGCCCTGCTTGCGCAGCTCTTTCTGCGCCAGGTGCTCCGGGTCGCCGCCGAGCTTGATGTCGACACCGCGGCCGGCCATGTTGGTGGCGATCATCACCGCGCCCTTGCGCCCCGCTTCGGCGATGATTTCGCCCTCTCGCTGGGCGTGCTCGGGCTTCGCGTTCAGCACGGAGTGCTCGATGCCGCGCCGCTTCAACTCCCCGGAGATCATCTCCGAGACCTCGACCGAGACGGTTCCGACCAGGATCGGCTGGCCGAGCTCGTGGCGTGCCGTGATCTCATCGAGGACCGCGCGCCACTTGCCGTCCTTGGTCTTGAAGATCTGGTCGTTGTGGTCGGACCGGACCATCGGGCGGTTGGTCGGGACCTCGACCACCGGGACTTTGTAGATCTTCATGAACTCGTTGGCCTCGGTGAGGGCCGTCCCGGTCATCCCGGAGAGCTTGTCGTAGAGGCGGAAGTAGTTCTGCAGGGTGATCGTCGCGAGGGTCTGGTTCTCCTCGCCGATCGCGACGCCCTCCTTCGCCTCGACAGCCTGATGGAGCCCCTCCGACCAGCGCCTTCCCTCGAGGATGCGGCCGGTGAACTCGTCGATGATCATCACCTCGCCGTCGACCACTGCGTAGTCCTTGTCGCGCTTGTAGAGCGACTCGGCCTTCAGCGCCTGGACGAGATGGTTGACGAGGCTGCCGTGCTCGCTGATGTAGAGGTTGTCGACCCCGATGAACTCCTCGGCCCGCTTCACCCCCCGCTCGGTCGGCGAGACGGTCTTGTGCTTCTCGTCGTATTCGTAGTCGTAGTCCGCGCTCGAGGTGTCCTTCGACTCGCCCAGTGAGCGGAGCCGGTCTTTGGCCGGGACGCCCTCCATCTGCCGCGCCAGGCGGGCGAACTGGTAATAGGTCTGCGCCGCCTGTTCCGGGGCCCCGGAGATGATCAGGGGCGTCCGCGCCTCGTCGATCAGGATGTTGTCGACCTCGTCGACGATCGCGAAATGGTGTCCGCGCTGGACGCAGTGCTCGAGCGCTTCGGCCATGTTGTCGCGCAGGTAGTCGAAGCCGAACTCCGAGTTCGTCCCGTAGGCGACATCGCAGGCGTACTTGACCTGGCGGGCCTCATGGTCGTCGGAGTCCTGAATCGCCGCGACGCTGACCCCGAGCGCGTCGTAGATCGGCTTCATCCACTCGGCGTCGCGCCTGGCGAGGTAGTCGTTGACGGTCACCACGTGGACGCTGTCGCCGGCCAGGGTGTTGAGGAAGACCGCGAGCGTCGCGGTCAGCGTCTTTCCCTCGCCGGTCTTCATCTCGGCGATCGCCCCGTCGTGCAGGACCATGCCGCCGATCAGCTGCACGTCGAAATGGCGCTGGCCGAGGGTGCGACGAGCGGCCTCGCGGGTCAGCGCGAAGGCCTCGGGCAGCAGGTCGTCGAGCGGCTCCCCGTTGCGGGCGCGCTCCCGCAGCGCATCCGCCTCGGTGCGCAGTTCGTCGTCCTCGAGCAGTTCCATCTCGGGCTCGTACTCGTTGACCGCCGCCGCGCGCTTCTCGTAGGCCTTGAATTTGCGCCCCTCGCCCACGCGGAGGGCGCGCGTGACCATGTCCCTCGCGTTCGCCATCGCCCCAAGGGTAGCTGTATCGCTCGACCGCCCGCCCGTGAAACGAATCCGCGCTCAGGACTCGGCGGTCCGCCCCCGTATCCGGTTGACCAGGCGGCGGGTCTGGCTGCGCTTGCGGCGCTTCTCCCGGTGCTTCTTCACCTGTCGCCGCATGTCCTCGGCAAGTTCGTGGATCGTGTGGGCCATCTCCGGCGAGGCCTCGCGGGCCCGCAGGGTCTTCCCCTTCAGCCGCAGGGTCGCCTCGGCGACCTGGCTGTCGGCGATCGAGGGGTTGCGCTCCTCCGAGAGCTCGACTTCGAGCGTCGCGAGATCCGAGACCTGCTTCCCGACCCGATCGAATCGCTTCTGGACGTGTTCGCGAAGCTCCTCGGTCATCTCGACGTTGCGTCCCCGTATCTCGATCCGCATCTTCCCTCCCTCTGGAGTCGGTCTCTCGATGCTACGCGCACCTCGGTACGGGGACAAGTGGCGGGGTCAGAGCCGGCGCGAGAAGGTGACTGCGGCGACCCTTGCCGCCCCGGCGTGGCGCAGGGCGGTCGCGCATGCCGCAAGGGTCGCGCCCGTCGTGGACACGTCGTCGACCAGGAGCGCGCTGCGCGGCGCCTCGCCGACCGCTCGCACCCGGGGTGGGCTTCCGAGACGCTGTGATCGCCGCCTGCCGACCTGGCGGGACCCCCCCGCCCGTGTGAGGCAGGGAACGAGCGGCAGGCCCGTCCTCCTCGCCAGGGCGGCGGCGATCTCTGCTGCAGGGTCGAATCCACGCCCCATCGAGCGCAGCCGGCTGGTCGGGACCGGAACGACGGCGCCGCTGAGCAGATCGGACCTGGCAAGCCAGTGGATGCGCTCGGCCATCAGCTCGGCGACCGGTAGCAGCCGGCGGAACTTCAGCGCCACGACCAGCTCGCGGGCCACCCCCTCGTGCGGCGCCGACGCCCAGGCGCAGTCGAGGCCCGCGCCCGCTGGGCCGACAAGGGGCGCTGCGGCCGCGAGACGCTGGGCGCAGGGCCTGCAGATGATCGCCCCCGACGAGCAGGAGCGCCCGCAGGAGGCGCAGAGAGGCGGAATCAGGACGGTGGTGAGTAGGTCCGGGAGGCCCACAGGCGGATCCTGCGGGCAGGCCGCGCGCCCGTGGCGCGCCGATCGTCACGGAGCCGTCAAGAGTTGGCGGCGTGAGCGACGATCCCGCCGACCAGGATCGCGCCGGGCGGCAGCTCCGCCCCCTCGAGCAGGATCGAGTCGCGAATGACGGCGCCCGCGCCGATCCGGGCGCCGTCGCCGACGATCACCGGCCCCTCGAGGCGCACCCCCTCATCGATCTCCGCGCCGGAGCCGACCAGGACGGGAGGAGAGGCGTCGACTCCGACCAGAGGGCTCGCCGATCGCACCCCGTCCGCGACCTCGGGGGCGCCCGGCTCGACGGCCACCTCCCCGCGCAGGGCGTCGAGATTTCCCTGTCGCAGCTCCGCGAGGTTGCCGATGTCGTTCCAGTAGGCCTCGATCTGATGTGAGTAGAAGGGGACGTCCGCCTCGAGCAGCGCCGGGAAGACGTCCATCGCCCAGTCGGCGAAGCCCGGAGGGTCTCCCTCGCCGGCCGCCTTGCTGGCCCCGGGCTCCGGGAAGAAGTCGAAGACCTCGGAGCGGAACATGTAGATGCCGCAGTTGGCCAGGTCCGAAAGCGCCTCCGCCGGGTCCGGCTTCTCCTGAAAGCCCTGGATCCGACCATCCTCGCCGGTGATCGCGACGCCGAACTGCGTTGTGTCGGCGACCCGTTTCGTCGCCAGTGTCGCCACACCGTCATGCGATTCGTGGAAGGCGCGCATAGCCGCCAGGTCGATGTCGGTGAGGGCGTCGCCCGAGATCACCAGGAAGGAGTCCCCGAGGAATCCGGACGCATTGCGCACGCCGCCCGAGGTCCCGAGCAGCTTCTCCTCGCGGCTGTAGCTGAGCGCGATGCCGAACCGGGAACCGTCGCCGAAGTGCCCTTCGATCACCTCCGGGAACCAGTGAACGTTGGCGATCGCCTCGTTGAAGCCATGCCGCTCGAGGAGCCGGACGATGTGCTCCATGACGGGCCGGTTGAGAACCGGCACCATCGGCTTCGGCATCCCGTAGGTGATCGGCCGCAGCCGGGTGCCGAGGCCGGCCGCGAGCACCATCGCCCGCATCGGAGCTAGGTGCCCTGATCCCAGCTCGCGAGGTACTTCGACTGGGCGTCGGTCAGCTCGTCGATCTCGATGCCCTTCGAGGCCAGCTTGAGGCGGGCGATCTCCCGGTCGATCTCGCGCGGCACCCTGTGGACCCTGGTCTCGAGCGTCTCGTGGTTCTTCACCATGAACTCGGCGGCGAGCGCCTGGTTGGCGAAGCTCATATCCATCACCGCGGCCGGGTGCCCCTCCGCGCTGGCGAGGTTGACCAGCCGGCCCTCGGCGAGCAGGAAGATCTCCCTTCCATCCTCGAGGCGGTGGCCCTCGACATGGGGTCGCGCTTCGAAGGTCGACTTGGTCCGCGCCTCGAGGTCGCCCTTGTTGATCTCGACGTCGAAGTGTCCCGAGTTGCAGACTATGGCGCCGCTCTTCATCACGTCGAACATCTCGCCGGCGACCGCGTCGCGGTTGCCGGTCACCGAGATGAAGACGTCGCCCTGCCTGGCCGCCTCGATTCCGGTCATCACGTCGAAGCCGTCCATCACGGCCTCGAGCGCCCGCAGGGGATCGACCTCGCAGACGATCACGTGCGCGCCGTGGCCCTTGGCGCGCATCGCCACCCCCTTGCCGCACCAGCCGTAGCCGATCACGACGACCCGCAGGCCGGCAATCAGCACGTTGGTCGCGCGGATCACGCCGTCCAGAGTCGACTGGCCGGTCCCGTAGCGGTTGTCGAAGAAGTGCTTCGTGTCGGCGTCGTTGACCGCGACGATTGGGAAGCCGAGCTTGCCCTCGGCCTCCAGCGCTTCGAGGCGGATCACCCCGGTGGTGGTCTCCTCAGTGCCGCCGTAGACCTCCGGGAGCTGCTCGGGACGCTGCCCGTGCAGAACGCTGATCACGTCGGCGCCGTCGTCCATCGTGATGTGCGGGCGCTTGTCGACAGCCGTCTCGATGTGCCGGTAGTAGGTCTCGTTGTCCTCGCCGTTGATCGCATGCACCTCGGCGCCGTACCGGTCGACCAAGGCGGCCGCGGTGTCGTCCTGGGTCGAGAGGGGATTGGAGGCACAGAGCGCCACGTCGGCGCCGCCCGCCATCAGAGTGCGCACCAGGTTCGCCGTCTCGGTCGTGACGTGCAGGCAGCAGGCCATCCGAATCCCGTCAAGGGGCTTCTCGCGCTCGAAGCGCTCGCGGATCTGGGCGAGCACCGGCATCTGGCGGTCGGCCCATTCGATCCTCTTCTGGCCGGCGTCGGCGAGGGCGATGTCGGCGATGTCGTAGTTGGAGGCGGCGGTTGCCATCGGTTCCTTTCGTGAATTGGTCGCGGGAAGAATACGCCCCTCGCAGCGGTGGCAAGCGGCTCGACGATTTGAAAAGCTGCCCGCCGACGAGTGGATCCGGGTACGAGCACCGCTGAATTAACCGCTCTTCGGGCAGAATCAGCGCCGAAGGCGACGTTCCCATGGAGCGGCGTCCGTCGCTGCGCCCTGGGCATATACGCGGTCGCGCTGGTCGCCTACACCGTCAGCTACGGGATCCCGATCCAGCGGGAGCTGGTGATCGGCTGGACGTGCGGCGCCCTTGCCTGTGCGTCGATCGGCCGCCCCCCGAGGCAGATCCTCCAGCTGGTCCTCGACTGGTCGCCGCTGGTCCTCTTCCTCGCCGCCTACGACCTCACCCGCGGCGCCGCCGACTCGCTCGGCTTCGGGGTGAACTACACGCCGATGATCGAGTTCGACCGCTTCGTCTTCTTCGGCGAGACGCCGACCGAGTGGCTCCAGGCCAATCTGGACCGCCCCGGGGAGGTGATGTGGTGGGACATCGCCTTCACCACCGTCTACACCTCGTACTTCATCGTTCCCTTCGCGGTCGCGGGCACCCTCTGGGCGCTCAACCGCAAATCGTTCCTGCAGTTCAGCAGGCGTCTCATGACTCTCGCCGCAGCCGGGCTCGCGACCTACGTCCTCTTCCCCGCCGCGCCTCCCTGGCTTGCGGCGGAACAGGGCCTCCTCAGCGGGGTGGACCGGACCACCGGGAGGGGTTGGGAGGTCCTCTCCCTGGAGACGGCGGGGATCTTCGAGCACGGTCAGGCGGCGGTCAACCTGGTTGCCGCCGTGCCCTCGCTGCACGCCGCCATCGTGGCGCTGGTGGCGATGTTCCTCTGGGGGCGGGTGCCGCTGATCTGGCGTCCTCTGCTGGCCCTCTACCCGGTGGCCATGGGACTGACATTGATGGCGACCGGCGAGCACTACCTCTTCGACGTTCTGCTCGGGTGGCTGTACGCGGGCCTGGTGATGCTGGCCTGGGGGTGCTGGGAAGGGCGTCGCCTCAGGACTCGGCCAGCGCGGCCTTGAGCGAGTCGATCGCCTCGACGGGGAGCGGATCGACGCCGCGCGACTCAGCGAGCTCGAGAGAGACCAGGTCGCCGAGCATCACAGTCCAGACGACTCGCTCGAACCGGGACGCGCCGGAGGCCTCGATGCGGATCGTGGGCGCTCCGGAGTCGGCGATCGCTGCGGCGGTCAGCCCGAAGCGGCGTCGCTCGCGAGGATGCTGGTCGGGGTCCTCGAGCAGCACCGCAACCGCGGAGTCGCCCGCGCCGCCCCAGCCGCAGAGCTCGTTGTGATCGGCCTCCGGCAGCTCGCCCCAGAAGGCGGGTAGCTTCGCGTTCTCGTTGACCTGGGTCTTCCAGCGCCGTGCCACCGCAGAGGTCGGACCCGCGCCATAGACCACGGGCAACCTGCCCTCGAGGCGGCCCGCGATCTCTGCGGCCCGCTCTCGCGTCGCCTGGCGGCGCTCCTCCAGGGAGGCGGCGGCCGCCTCGATCTCGTCGTGGAGGCCGGGCGCGGCGCCGGAAAGCGTGGCGACCTCGACGGCGCAGACCAGCATGTAGGCCACCGCGGTGCGCGGGGCGGGCAGGATGCCCGGCAGGCCGATCACGGGCACCCGGGCCGCCCGAGCCGCCTCCACCAGAGCGCCCCCGGTGCCGGCGACGACCAGCCGGACGCCGAGCTCCTCCGCGGCGGCGAAGCAGGCCAACGTCTCCTCGGTGTCGCCGGAGTAGCTCGAGCAGAGGACGGCCCACTCCGAGGTGACCCAGCCGGGCAGCCCATAACCGCGTACGGTGTGGACGGGGCGGGTGAGGCGATCGCCCAGTGCGGCCGCGGCGAGGTCACCGCCGATCGCCGAGCCTCCCATCCCGCAGACGAGAAGGCCCGCCGAGTCGGCCGGGG
>DASUUD010000145.1:0-2087 GCA_036374255.1 Solirubrobacterales bacterium
AGCGAGATCGGGCAACCCACGTGGGTGCAGATCTTGGAGTAGCACAGGATGCCGTCGACGCCCCAGTTCTCACGTCCCTCAGCGGGGGTGATGTCCTTGGGCTGCATCCGGACGAGGATGACCGCCGCCTTCGCCTTCTCGGCGAGCAGCTCGTGGCCCTCGATGAGGGGCTCACCGGCCTCGTCGGTCTCGAAGAAGACGGACGGCTCGGCGTTGACCAGCTGGCCGATCTCGACCTCGTCGGGGCGGATCGGGGTGCCGGAGATGTCGTTCACGATCCGCATGCCCTTCTCCCACACGGTGCGCGTCAGCACGTCACCGGGGAGCGGGCCGAGGTCGCGCAGGGCGACGATGGCGGGCAGGCCGAGCAGCGCGACCGCGCCGAGGAGCGAGTTGCGGATCATCGGGCGGCGGCCGATGCCGGAGTCGGTGAAGCCCTGGTTGAGGGCCTCGACGGCCGTGGCGCGGTCCTCCGCGGTGGAGGCGGCCGAGTGGCGGTACTCGACGATCTCGACGTCGCTCATCAGCTTGCGCGCCCACTGGATCGCGCCGATGCCGATCAGCAGCAGGGCGAGGCCCAGGGTGAGGCCCAGGAAGAGGTTCGAGGCGCCGAGGCCGAGGAAGGTGTCGGGGTTGTCACCGACCTCGAAGACGAAGTAGGCGACCACGAAGAGGATCGACATGAGCGACGCGAGGCCGAACAGCGTCGTGACCTGGCGCTCGGCACGCTTCTCGGCGGCCGGGTCGACGTCGGTGGGACGCGGCTGGTGCGGGGGGAGACCGGGGTTGTTGATCGGCTCCGCGGGGATCGGCGCGTGCGGGTCGACGACGGCCTCGTCGTTGCCCGGGATCGCCGGCTGGTCAGGGTTGTGCGTCACGCCTTCTTCCCCTTCTCGGACTTGGCTGTGTGCGCGGCGATCCAGACGGCGAAGCCGACGAGCCCGCCGATGCCGATGACCCAGGCGAACATGCCCTCGCTGACCGGGCCGAGCGCACCCATGGAGAAGCCGCCGTAGCCGGGGTTCTCCTCGAGGCTCTTGACGTAGTTGATGATGTCGCGCTTCTCCTCGGGCTTGAGTACGTCGTCGGAGAACACGGGCATCTGCTGCGGGCCGGTGATCATGGCCTCGTAGATGTGCTTCTCGGAGACACCCTTGATCGTGGGCGCGAGCTTGCCGCCCGGCAGCGCGCCGCCGGAGCCGTCGAAGTTGTGGCAGGCGGTGCAGTTGGTGCGGAAGAACTCGCCGCCGCGGACGACGGACTCCTCGCGCTCGCTCTCGGGGATCGCCTCGCGGCTGTACTGCTCCTCGGTCGGGATCGCGGGGCCGGGGCCCAGGGAGGCGACGTACGCCGCGAGGGCGCGGGTCTCCTCCTCGTTGTAGACCGGGGGCTTCTTCTGGGCCTGGACACCTGGGCGCGCCATGGGCATGCGGCCGGTGGAGACCTGGAAGTCGACGGAGGCGGCGCCCACGCCGACCAGCGACGGACCGTACTGGGAGCCGTCCTTGGCGACGACGCCCTCGGCGTTGCGCCCGTGGCAGGAGGCGCAGCCGACGAGGAACAGCTCCCGGCCCTGGTCGACGAGCGCCTGGTCAGAGGCGAGGTCGTCGGTGGCGACGGCGGGGGAGAGCACGGCGTACGCCCCGCCGGTGAACAGCAGACCCATCAGGAGGACGACGACGCCCGCGAGGGGGCTCCGACGCTTGGCTGAGAGGCGAGCGCTAAGGAATCGCACGAAGAGTCCTCGTCTACTTGATCAGGTAGATGGTCGCGAACAGGCCGATCCAGACGACATCGACGAAGTGCCAGTAGTACGACACGACGATGGCGCTCACGGCTTGCTCGTGGGTGAACTTGCGGGCCATGAACGTCCGGCCCAGGACGAAGAGGAAGGCGATGAGACCGCCGGTCACGTGGAGTCCGTGGAAGCCCGTGGTCAGGTAGAACATCGAGCCGTAGGCGTTGGAGGAGAGCGTCACGTTCTGGTGGATCAGCTCGGCGTACTCCAGCGCCTGACCGCCGATGAAGATCGCGCCCATGATGTAGGTGAGCACGAACCACTCGCGCAGGCCCCAGCCCTTGACGTT
>DASUUD010000146.1:0-4610 GCA_036374255.1 Solirubrobacterales bacterium
ATCGAGGAGCGCGAGCTCGAGAAGGAGATGCGCTCCTCCTATCTCGATTACGCGATGAGCGTGATCGTCGGGCGAGCGCTGCCGGATGTGCGGGACGGGCTCAAGCCCGTCCACCGCCGCGTGCTCTACGCGATGCACGACATCGGCCTGCAGCCGACTCGCCCCTACCGCAAGTGCGCCTTCATCGTCGGCGAGGTGATGGGCAAGTACCACCCCCACGGCGACCAGGCGATCTTTGACACGTTGGTGCGGATGGCGCAGGACTTCTCGCTGCGCTACACGCTCGTCGACGGACAGGGCAACTTCGGCTCGATCGACGACGACCCGGCGGCGGCGATGCGCTATGTCGAGGCGCGGTTGGGCCGCCTGGCTACCGAGCTGCTGCGCGACATCGACGCCGACACCGTCGACTTCGGGCCCAACTACGACGAATCGACGCAGGAGCCGCTGATCCTGCCGGCGCGCTTCCCGAACCTGCTGGTCAACGGCGCCGCCGGGATCGCGGTCGGAATGGCGACCAACATCCCGCCGCACAACCTGCGCGAGGTCGCCGGCGCCGTGACCGCCTACATCGACGACCCGCAGATCGACCTGGCCGGCCTGATGCAGCACGTCAAGGGCCCCGACTTCCCGGGCGGCGGGATCATGAGCGCCGAGGGGATCCGCGACGCCTACGCCTCGGGCCGGGGGGCGGTCCGGGTCCGGGCGCGTGCCCACGTCGAGCCCCTGAAGGGCGGCAAGGAGGCGATCGTCGTCACCGAGCTTCCCTTCATGGTGAAGAAGGGGGGCGAAAACGGGCTGATCTCCAAGATCGCCGACTTGGTTCGTGAGAAGAAGCTGGAGGGGATCTCCGACCTGCGCGACGAGTCGGATCGGTCCGGGATGCGGCTGGTAATTGAGCTGAAGCGGGGCGGCCAGCCGGCCAAGGTCGTTCTCAACAACCTCTACAAGAAAACCCAGATGCAGACCAGCTTCGGCGTCAACATGGTCGCGCTGGTCGACGGGGTGCCGCGAACCCTCAGCCTGCTGGAGCTGGTCCACCACTACGTCCAGCACCAGCGCGAGGTGGTGACGCGGCGCACCCAGTACGAACTTCGCCGAGCCGAGGCGCGCGCCCACATCCTCGAGGGCCTGCTGGTCGCGCTCGACAACCTCGACGCCGTGATCAAACTGATCCGCGGCTCCGCGGACCCCGACACCGCGCGCGAGGGCCTGATCAAGAAATTCGAGCTGTCGCGCGAGCAGGCCCAGGCGATCCTCGACATGCGCCTACAGCGCCTCACCGCGCTGGAGGCCGACAAGGTGCGGGCCGAGCATGCCGACCTGATCGAGCGGATCGGCGAGCTGCGGGCGATCCTCGGAGACGAGGCGCGCGTGCTGGGTGTGGTGAAGGAGGAGCTGGCGGAGATCGTCGAGTCCTACGGCGACGACCGCCGCACGGAGATCGCCCACTTCGAGGGGGACGTCGGGATCGAGGACATGATCGCCGACCAGCAGATGGTGATCTCTCTCACCGCGTCCGGATACGTGAAGCGGCTGCCCCTGGCCACCTACCGCCAGCAGCGCCGCGGAGGGGTCGGGGTGATGGGGATGAACCTCAAAGAGGACGACTACATCGCCCACCTCCACATCTGCTCGACCCATGATTACCTGCTGTTCTTCACGAACCGGGGGAAGGTCTACCGGCTCAAGGTCTACGAGCTTCCCGAGGGCTCGCGAACCGCCAAAGGCAGCGCCCTCGTCAACCTGCTGCCGCTGCGCGAGGGCGAGCGGGTGATGGCGGTGATCCCGACCCGGGACTTCAAGGAGAACAAGTACCTCGCCTTCGCCACGGCGCAGGGCCTGATCAAGAAAACCGAGTTCGAGGCCTACAACACGCCCATCCGCGCCGACGGGATCATCGCGATCAAGGTCCGCGACGGGGACGAGCTGGTCCAGGTGCGCCTCACCTCGGGCGAGGAGGACATCCTGATGGTCTCCCATTCGGGGCACGCCTCGCGCTTCTCCGAGAAGCTCGTCCGCCCGATGGGCCGCGACACCAGCGGGGTGAAGGGGATGAACGTCGCCGGCAAGGACAACCGGGTCCTGGCGATGGACGTCGCCCGCGACGACACGGAGCTGTTCGTGGTAACCGAGAACGGTTACGGCAAGCGGACCGCGGTCTCCGAGTATCCGGTCAAGGGGCGCGGGACCAAAGGCGTGCTGACCGCGAAGCTGACCGAGAAGAAGGGCGGCCTGGCCGGCGCCCTGATCGTCCGCGAGCACCAGGACCTCCTCTTCATCTCCCAGAACGGGATGGTGCAGCGCACCTCGGTCAGCGGCATCTCGAAGATGGGCCGCCCAACGCAGGGCGTCAAGGTCATGAACCTTCGCGACGACGACAGGGTCAGTGCCGTCGCCCTCGTGGTCGAATCCGAGGATGCCTCGGCCTCCACCACGCAGGACGAGCTCAGCGAGTGAGAGGAGCGGGCATCCCCCGCCCGGACAAGCGCCTCGCTAATTAGCTCGGCGCTTTGAGTATCCGCCCGTTCGGGGGATCCCCGCTCCTCTCCGCCGCCGGTTCGTCCGGTGAGGAGGAGGTGGGTGTGCCTCCTGAGCCGGGGCGTCCTGTTCTCGCCCCAGCAGCGCCTCACGCCAGCCCGCTGCGCTACTGGCGAGAACCCAGCGGGGAAGGAGGCAAACCCACCTCCTCAATTTCTGGTCAGGCCGCGGCGGGTAGGTACTGCTGCCAGGCCGGGGGGATGCTCGGCGAGGAGACCTGGATGAAGACGGTGGGCCCGGGGGCCTTGGGGCGCTTGCGCGGGTGCATCTGGATCTCCCGCGGCAGCCTGTTGCCCTTGCGGCGGTTGCAGCTCGCGCAGGCCGCGACGATGTTCTCCCAAACCGATTTCCCGCCTCTGCTGCGGGGGATCACGTGGTCCACGGTGAGGCCCGACTTGCGGGAGCCGCAGTACTGGCAGGTCCAAGCGTCGCGCGCCAGGACCGCGCGCCTGGTGATCTTGCGCCGGTGCGCTTCGCGTGGCACCCGGACATAGTTGACTAAGCGGATCACGTCGGGCCGGTCCAGCGTCATCCGCTCCGAGTGGATGGCGCCCTCGCGACGCTCGATCAGTTCGGCTTTCTCCTTGAGCAGAAGCACCGCTGCGCGCCTCAACGTGCAGACGTTGATCGGCTCATACGTCGCGTTCAACACCAGGACGCGTGGCATGCTGCCCGAAGATTCTACGCAGCCCCCTCAGCCGACCGGGTAGGACCCCAGGATGCGCACGGACTCGGCCTTCGTGCGCAATGCGTCGATGGCCTCGGCGATGGGTGCGTCGTGCAAGGCGCCCTCGGCATCGCAGAAGAACATGTAGCGGCCGAGGCCGAGGCGGAGCGGCCGGGACTCGATCCGGCTCAGGTTCACCTCGCGGTCGGAGAACTCCTTGAGCGCTTCGACCAGCGCGCCGGGGTGGTCCTCGCCCAACTCGGAGAAGACCAGCGAGGTCTTCCAGGGACCCTCTCCCTCGATCGCGGTGCCCTCGGGCGCGATCCAGACGAAGCGGGTCACGTTATCGGCCTCGTCCTCGACCCCCTCGCGGATGATCTCGCAGCCGTAGAGCTGCGCGGCCGAGCGTGCCCCGATTGCCGCCCATGGACGCGCCGACTCGCTCACCATCCGAACGGCGGCCGCGGTGCTGCTGACGCTTCTCCGTTCGGCGTCGGGCAGCTGGTCACGGAGAAAGCGCGCGCACTGGGCGAGGGGCTGCGGGTGCGAGAGAACGGCCTCGACCCGCTCCAGCTCGACGCCCGGCCGCGCGATCAGGTGGGCCCTGACCGTGAAGTCATGCTCGCCGGCGATGGTGACCTTCTCTGTATCGAAGGCGAGCGTGTCGAGGGTGCTGCGCACCGATCCCTCGATCGAGTTCTCGAAGGGCACGAAGGCACGTTCGGCCTCCCCCCTCTCCACTGCGAGGATCGCGTCGTGCACGGTGGGAGTGCGGAGGGGATCGATCTCACGACCGGCCAGTGCCTCGCGCAGCGCGTCTTCGGTAAAGGTCCCCGCCGGTCCGAGGAAAGCGATCCTCATCGCCTGGTCAGGTCCACCCTTCACCACAACCGGCTCCGCGCATGCTCCGGTCGCGAAGAGCCAGATAGTGACGCTCCCTCAGTATGCGCCTCACTGGAATTCGACCGTGTAGGTCGCCATGTTGTTTTCGGTCACCTGCTCGCCGGCGACCGGCTCCACGTTGACCTCGAGTTTCACCGTCCCTTTGGGAGCCGGGGTGAGCGGGATCGTCACGGTCGCGGTTTCGCCGGCCGCAATGCTGTTGATGCTTTCCTGCAGGGTGTTGCCGCCGGCCGTGGCGGACACGGTGACGCCGTTCTCCGTCGATTCGCCCTGGTTCTGGACCTGGACTTCGACTTCGGGGGTTTCTTCGCTGGTCACCGAGGTGCTGCCTTCCGCGACGAGTTCGGTCCCGTCGATGCTGGTCGCGATCAGGCCCAGGCCGTGGACCCCAGGGGTCGCCGCCCCGCTCGCCCCCGTCACCGAGGCCAGGGCCGAGCTGACCGAGCCTTCGTCCAGCCACTCGGTCCCATCCGGGAGGAAGGTGCTCTGCGGGACGTTG
>DASUUD010000147.1:0-5361 GCA_036374255.1 Solirubrobacterales bacterium
CTGTGCGTACCCCCTTGTCTGTCGGACTGGCTTTCGATGCGCCGACTTGGGCGCGATCTATAAAACCGACGGTTTCACGATCCACCCCACGTCGCCTCCGCTGCCGCTACTCGACTGCCGTCCGTAGAAACCGCCGTGGGGTTCCGTAGATTCCGGACCCCTAGACTTGCTGCATGGCAGCTGAGCCGAGCGCGGCACGCGCCCAGCGTGAGCAACGGGAATCGGAGGCCTCGACCATTTCGGGGCACCCGATTGAGCCGCTCTACACGGCCGAGGACGCGCCGCGCGACCCCGAGGCGGCGATCGGCCGCCCGGGCTCCTATCCGTTCACCCGCGGCCCGTACGAGTCGATGTACCGGGGGCGGCTCTGGACGATGCGCCAGTTCGCCGGCTTCGGCACCGTCGAGGAGACCAACGAGCGCTTCCACTACCTGCTCGACCACGGCCAGACCGGGCTCTCGATCGCCTTCGACATGCCGACCCTGATGGGCTACGACTCCGACCACCCCCGCAGCCTCGGGGAGGTCGGCCGCGAGGGCGTCGCGGTGGACAGCCTCGACGACATGGAGCAGCTCTTCGAGGGGATCCCGCTGGGCGGCGTCAGCACCTCGATGACGATCAACGCCCCGGCGGCGATCCTGCTCGCCTTCTACGTCCTGGTGGCGGAGGAGCAGGGCGTCCCGGCGAAGCAGCTCTCTGGGACGATCCAGACCGACATCCTCAAGGAGTACATCGCCCAGAAGGAGTGGTGCTTCCCGATCGAGCCGGCGCTGCGGCTGGTCACCGACATGATTGAGTGGTGCTCGCGGCACATGCCCCGCTGGCACCCGGTCTCGATCTCCGGCTACCACATCCGCGAGGCCGGATCCACCGCGCAGCAGGAGCTCGCCTTCACCCTCAAGGACGGCTTCACCTATGTCGAGCGGGCGATCGAGCGGGGACTCGACATCGACGACTTCGCGCCCCGGCTCTCCTTCTTCTTCAACGCCCACATCGACTTCTTCGAGGAGATCGCCAAGTACCGGGCGGCGCGGCGGATCTGGGCGCGGGAGATGAAGGAGACCTATGGCGCGAAGCGGGAGGAGTCGATGCGGCTGCGCTTCCACGCCCAGACCGCGGGCGTCTCGCTCACCGCCCAGCAGCCGCTCAACAACGTGGTGCGGACCTCGCTGGAGGCGCTCGCCGCGGTCCTGGGCGGCACCCAGTCGCTGCACACCAACTCCTTCGACGAGGCGCTCGCGCTGCCCACCGAGGAGGCGGTGCGGGTGGCGCTGCGCACCCAGCAGATCATCGCCTTCGAGTCCGGGGCCCCCAACACCGCGGACCCGCTGGGCGGCTCCTGGTTCGTGGAGAAGCTGACCGACGAGATGGAGGCCGCCGCCTACGACTACTTCGCCCGGATCGACGAGCTGGGGGGGATGGTCGAGGCGATCCGCCGCAACTTCCCGCAGCGCGAGATCGCCGAGGCAGCCTTCGCCTACCAGCGCGCCCTGGACGAGCGCCGGCGGCTCGTCGTGGGGGTCAACGACTTCGTCCAGGACGAGGAGCCCGAGACCCCGATCCTCCGCATCGACCCGGCCCTGGAGCGAAAGCAGGCAGATCGCCTCGCCGCGACCCGCGCCGGTCGCGACGCGGCCGCCGTCGAGGCCGCGCTCGCCGCCCTGAAGGAGGTCGCAGCGGGCGACGCGAACCTGATGCCGCCGATCATCGAGGCGGCGCGCGCCCGCGCCACCGAGGGCGAGATGATCGCCGCCCTCCAGGAGATCTTCGGCACCTACACCGAGTCCCCCGTCTTCTAGGCGCCCCGAAATCTAGGCGCCCCCGAAATCTAGGCGCCCCCCGAAATCACCCCCACGTTTTCCATGACACGGATGAAAAACGTGACGGGGATTCGTTCGCGGATAACCTTTCGGCCCCATGGAGGCAGCCACCGCCCGCAAGATCCGCGTCGTCGTCGCCAAGCCCGGCCTCGACGGGCACGACCGCGGAGCGAAGATCATCGCCCGGGCGCTGCGCGACGCGGGCATGGAGGTGATCTACACGGGGCTGCATCAGACCCCGGAGCAGATCGCCGAGACGGTGATCCAGGAGGACGCCGACGCGGTGGGTCTCTCGATCCTCTCCGGCGCCCACATGACCTTGGTGCCGCGGGTGGTCGAGCTGCTCGCCGAGCAGGGGGTCGACGACGTCCTGATCACGGTCGGGGGGACGATCCCCAACGAGGACATCCCCGAGCTGAAGAAACTCGGCGTCGACGAGGTCTTCACGCCCGGGGCGGGGACCGACGAGATCGTCGCCTTCATCCGGGCCGGCGCGGCCGAGCGCCACGGGAAGGGCGCCTGAGGCGCCGCCCATTGCGGAATTCCGTGTGATATCGATCACTCGGCGGATGTCAGACCGCCGGATGGATGGATAGACTGACTGACTAGTCAATCAACGAGCCGAGAGGGAGGCTTCAACCTTGAAGATCTGCGTTCTGGTCAAGGAGGTACCGGACGCCGCCGTCCAGAAGCGCATCGACCCCAACACGATGCGGCTGGACCGCAGCGGCGAGAAGAACCTGAACCCCTTCGACACCCACGCCATCGAGGCCGCCATGCAGATCAAGGAGGGCGGCGCGATCCCGATCGAGGAGGTCGTCGCGGTGACGATGGGCCCCGATTCGGCGGTCCGCGCCCTGCACAAGGCGGTGGCCCTCGGCGCGGATCGCTCCGTGCACCTCTCCGACGAGGCTCTGGCCGGCTCCGACGTCTGCGCCACCGGCTACGCGCTGGCGAAGGTGCTGGAGGCGGAGAGCCCCGACCTGGTCCTGCTCGGCCAGCAGTCCGACGACGGCGAGTGCTACACGATCGGCGCCGTGGTCGCCGACCACCTGCAGATGCCCTCGCTGACGCAGGTGATCAAGATCGACGTCGCCGACGGCAAGCTGCGCTGCGAGCGCCAGGCCGAGTACGGCTACGACACGGTCGAGGTCGAGCTGCCCGCCGTGATTAGCGTCGGCGACGCGATCAACGAGCCGCGCTATCCAAGCCTCAAAGCGATCATGGGGGCGAAGAAAAAGCAACTGGACGCGAAGGCGACCGCCGATGTCGGGATAGAAAGCGGCATGGTCGGCGAAGCCGGCTCCAAGACATCGGTCCTCGCGCTCAACCCGCCGCCGGCCAAGGAGGCGGGGGAGATCATCGAGGACGAGGACACAAACGAGACGGTCGAGAAGATCGTCGCCTGGCTCGACGAGAGGAAGCTGATCTAAGTGGCTCCTTCCGCCAACCAGTCCCGTTCTGACTCGCTGCAAACCTTCGCGGGGGCGTCGTCCTCAGTCGCTCGCGTGCCTTCAGGCATGCCACGCTCCCTGCGTCCTAGCCCCGCTCGGTTTTCACGGCCAGAAGCGGGCCTGACCGACGAAAGGAGCCACTGATGGCTGGCATCCTGGTTTACGCCCTTCACGACGACGAGGGCAGCTTCAACAAGAACTCGCTCGGTGCGATCTCCGAGGCCGCAAAGCTCGCCGGTGAGCTCGGCGGAGAGGCGGCCGCGCTGGTGGTCGGCGACGACGCCGACGACGCCTGCGCCGGCCTGGGCAACTACGGCGCCGCCAAGGTCTACCGGGCCAAGGAGGCTCCCGAGGGCCTCGCCCAGCCGATCGTCGACGCGATGGCGAAGGTGATCAAGGACGAGGGCTTCAGCTACGCCCTGTTCGGAGGCGGGCTGCTCGGCTTCGAGATCGGTGCCGGGCTGACCGCGCGCCTAGGCGCCGGCGTGACGATGGAGGTGACCGAGGTCAAGGTGCAGGACGGCAAGCTGGTTGCTGTGCGGCCGATCCTGCAGGACTCCCAGGTCGCCGACGTCGGATACGTCGACGAGCCGGGGATCATCATCGGCCGCCTCAACGCCTTCGACGCCGGCGAGAGCGGCGGCACCGCCGAGGTCGTCGACGTCGACGTCGAGTTGTCGCCCTGGTCCACCAAGGCGAAGATGGTCCAGAGAGGCGAGCAGCGAGGCGAGGACGTCAACATCGAGGACGCCGAGATCCTCGTAGGCGGAGGCCGCGGGCTCGGTGCGGCGGAGGGCTTCGAGCTCTGCGAGGAACTCGCCGAGGCGATGGGCGGCGCGGTTGCGGCCACCCGGGCGGTGGTCGATGCCGGCTGGTACCCGTACGCGGCTCAGATCGGCCAGACCGGGAAGACGGTCGCGCCAAAGCTCTACCTGGCCGCGGGGATCTCCGGCGCGATCCAGCACAAGGTCGGGATGCAGAACTCGGAGAACATCCTGGCGATCAACAAGGATCAGAACGCGCCGATCTTCGAGTTCTCGGACCTCGGGGTGGTGGGCGACCTGCACAAGATCGTCCCCAAGCTGACCGAGGCGATCAAAGCGAAGAAGGGGCAGTGAACGCGGAGCCGGCGAAGCGTCACTGTCCGATTCCGCGCGAGCGAGCGAAGCGTGAACCGTTCTCCTCGCGCGGGCAGCCAAATCGCTAAGGAGAACTGATGCCAGCCGTGAAGCCCAGCGAGTATCCGCCGCCGTTCGACTCGGCCGAGGTGATCGGGCCGCCGACGGATCCCGAGGACGACCGCATCGAGGTCGGCGTCGCGATCGTCGGCGGCGGTCCGGCTGGGCTCGCCTGCGCCAACCGGCTGATGCAGCTGCTCGAGGACGAGCCCGAGCTGACCGAGAAGCTCGGAGAAGTCCCGGTGGCGGTGATCGAGAAGGGCAAAGTCCCCGGGGCGCACCTGCTCTCAGGCGCGAACGTCGATCCCTCGGCGATGAAGAGGCTCTATCCCGACCTCGACCCGGCCGACTGGCCGCCGGTCTACCAGGAGGTCACGAAGGACGCGACGTACTTCCTGACCTCCCAGAAAGCGTTTCCGCTGAAGCCCGCGCCTCCGAACTTCCGCAAAGAGGGCACCTACACGCTCTCGGTCTCCAAGCTCGGCCGCTTTCTCGCCGAGAAAGCCGAAGAGGCGGGCGTATACATCCTCACCGAGACCGCGGCGACCAAGCTGCTGGTCGAGGACCGGATCGTCCGGGGTGTGCGCTCGGGAGATCGAGGGCGCGGCAAGGAGGGGGAAGAGCTCGGCAACTTCGAGCCCGGCTCCGACGTCGTCGCCAAGGCGACGGTGCTGGCCGAGGGCACGATCGGCCATCTCACCTACGCCGCCTATGACCACTTCGACATGCACGGCTCCGACCCGCAGGCGTGGGAGCTCGGGGTGAAGGAGATCTGGGAGGTGCCGAAGCCGCTCGACCGGGTGATTCACACGCTCGGCTGGCCGCTGCGCTGGAGCCCCAAGTACAAGGAGGCCGGGGGCAGCTTCATCTACCCGATGGGAGAGGACAAGGTCTGCTTCGGCCTTGTCA
>DASUUD010000148.1:0-2293 GCA_036374255.1 Solirubrobacterales bacterium
ACAGCGTTGAACCGGCACCAGTCGGCGACGGCTTGCGCGATGAACTCGGGGCCGTTGTCGAAGCGCACGAAGGCCGGGTAGCCGCGCTGGAGGCTGACCCGGTCGAGGGTGGCGACCAAGCGGTCGGCGTCGATGGAGCGCTCGACGACGATGGCAGGGCACTCGCGGGTGTACTCGTCGACGATGTTGAGGAGCTTGAGGGTGCGGCCGTCGACGGTGGTGTCGAACTGGAAGTCGAGCGCCCAGAGGGCGTCCGGGGCGATAGGGCACATGGCCCCGACGGCGGTACCGATCCCGTAGTGGGGCTTCTTGCGTTTGCGGTAGGGGACCTTGAGCCCTTCCTCGCGCCAGAGGCGCTGGATCCGCTTGTCGTTGACCTTGCGGCCTTCCCGGCGAGCGGCCTTCGCGGCGCGCCGCCAGCCCCACCGCGGCCGGTCCTTGGCGAAAGCACGGAGAAAGGCGCGCAGCTCGGCCTCGTCGTCAGAGATCGCCGGTGGGTCGAGGCGCTGAGTGGATCGGTGCTGGCCGACGACCCGGCATGCCCGGCGCTGGGAGACCCCGAACCGGGCGCGCAGCATCTCCACCGCTGCGCGCCGCCGGTTCGGGGTTAGAAGTTTCCCTCGGCCAGCTCCTTGAGCATCGCCTTGTCGAGCTCGGCCTCCGCGAGGAGCTTCTTCAACCGGGCGTTCTCGCCCTCGAGCTCCTTGAGTCGCTTCGCGTCGTTGGACTTCATCCCGCCGTACTGGGCGAGCCAGCGGTGCCAGGTCGACTCAGCGATCTGCAGGTGACGGCAGACCTCGTCGAGCTCGGCGCCGCCGGCGAGGAGCTTGTGGCCCTCGGCAAGCTTGCGGATGATCTGATCGGGCGTGTGCCGCCGACGCTTGGTCATGGTGGTTGTCCTCCTGCCCCATCTTGGGGCAACGGACTCGCACATCACCTGGACCACTACGAGGGGGTCACCTCACCAGAACCCCGTAGCGGGCCGGCGAGGAGCATCGCCGAAGTGCCGAAGGGCGTCACCCTCCCGGCGGTCGGGGGCACCCGGCGTTGAGGTGTCTGGCGATCCCTATGACGAGCGAAGTGGCTCCGGAGCGGGCACGATGTCCTCGGTGGCACCGATACAGCGAAGGCGCGGCGTGCCCCTTGCTGACGCCCTGGGGGACATGATCTCCAGTCGGCCTGGGATCTTCGGTATCTACGCACGCAACCTTGGGACAGGTGAGACGGTCGCGATCAACGCGGACCGCGTCCTGCCTGCGGAGAGCGCGGCAAAGACCTTCGTCCTCGTGCACTACGCGCGGCTCGTCTCTTCGGAAGGGGTCGATCCGGCGGCCCGTGTCCGACTCGACGGCAGCGCCCGCTATCCCGGTACGGGCGTGCTGCGCTACCTGGCCGATGGGCTGGAGCCGACGCTCGACGACCTCGCCTGGCTCATGATTGTCGTCTCGGACAACACGGCGACCGCGATGTTGATCGCGTCGATCGGCGGGCCGGGCGCGGTCAACGCCACCATGCGCGAGCTGGGGTACCCCACCGCGCAGCTCAACGAGTCGATCACGTTCGAGGACGCGCTCAAGGGTCAGCCGTTCTCGACCTCCTCACCGCGCGATCTCGCCGAGGTCTATACGCGGCTCGACGACCGCTGCCGGGCAATCCTGTTCCGCCAACAGCACCTCATCGGCCTGCCCCGACGGTTGCCTCACGCAGCGCTCGCTGCTGACTTCGGCATCACGATGCCCGTGCGCGTCTACAACAAGACCGGCAACGGGTTGGGCAACTTCATCGACTCGGGACTCATCGAGACCGACACGGCGTCCTGGGTCGTGGCCGCTATGGCCACAGAGCAGACCGACTTCGCCAGCAGACCCGACGACAGCGCACCGATCGCGTTCGGAGAGGTCGCCGAGAAGCTCTATGAAACCTGGGCACAGAGCTAATTTCGAACTCGGCATCGGAAGCTCCCGCCTGCGCCAGCGAATGCGAAATCTGCGATTCTTGCCGTCCGATTGCCGCCGACCCGGCGGTAGTGGGCACCGCCCCTTCGGATACCTGTGCACCCGCGGTAGCGGCGGCGGGTCGCTCGGAGAGGCGGGGATTCGGCGGGAGCGGTTCGCGAACTGCTCGTTGTGTCCCGCGGTCTCAGGGTCCGGATACCACACACCCGATCTGCGGCGTGACGCCGGTCAGGACTTGGAATGCCTCGGCCAGCTCGGCACACGAGCGGTCACCGAGCCGTGCTGGCGCAATCGGTTCATCCATCAAGCCCCAGGCAATCACCTGGGCAGCCTGTTCC
>DASUUD010000149.1:0-19905 GCA_036374255.1 Solirubrobacterales bacterium
GACCCCGAGCAGATAGTCGACGTCTACTTCGGCGCCGCCAACCAGGCGGGCGAGGACAACCGCGACGTCGCCAGGATGGCGGCGCTGCTCGCCGGGCTCCCGTCGAGCGTCCCCGGGGCGACGGTGAACCGGCTCTGCGCCTCCGGGCTGGAGGCGGTCAACGCCGCCGCCCGCGCGGTGAAGCTGGGCGAGGGCGACTTCTACCTGGCCGGCGGCGTGGAGTCGATGAGCAGGGCGCCATGGGTGGTTCCCAAGCCGGAGCGCGGCCTGCCCCGCGGCGAGCAGACGATGCACGACACCACGCTCGGCTGGCGTCTCGTCAACCCGCGCATGACGGAGCTCGGGGTCTCCACCGAGTCGATGGGAGAGACCGCGGAGAATGTCGCCGAGCGCTTCGGGGTCGGCCGCGAGGCGCAGGACGCCTACGCGCTGCGCAGCCACCAGCGCGCGGTCGAGGCCGCCGCCGAGGGACGCTTCGACGGGCAGATCGTCCCTATCGAGGCGCCCCGCGGTCGCGAGACGGTGACCCTCGACTCCGACGAGGGCCCGCGCCCCGACGCCTCGCTGGAGAAGATGGCGAAGCTCCGGCCGGTCTTCCGCGAGGGCGGCACCGTTACCGCCGGCAACGCCTCGACCCTCAACGACGGCGCCGCCTGCACCCTGATTGCCTCCGAAAAGGCCGTCGAGCAGCTCGGCGCCGAGCCCCTGGCCCGGATCGTCTCCTTCGGCGTCGCCGGCGTCGACCCCGCCTACATGGGGATCGGCCCGGTCGAGGCCGTGCCCCGCGCACTCTCAGCGGCCGGGCTCTCGCTCGAGCAGATCGACCTGATCGAGCTGAACGAGGCCTTCGCCGCCCAGGTGCTCGCCTGTGTAGCCGAGCTCGGAATCGACGAGGAGCGTCTCAACGTGAACGGCGGCGCGATCGCCCTCGGCCACCCGCTCGGCTGCTCGGGCGCCCGCCTCACCACCACCCTCGCCCACGAGCTGCGCCGCCGCGGTGGCCGCCACGGCGTCGCCACCCTCTGCGTCGGGGTCGGCCAGGGATTGGCGACGGTCTTCGAAGCCGTCTAACAGAGCCACACGGTAGCCTCGCCCGGTTCATGGGCAACGAGGGCTTCACCGAGCTGGCGAGCGTCGACGGAGTGGTCTCCCCCACCGCCGAGGCGACGATTCCGCTGAAGGACGACGGTCTCTACCGCGGCGACGGCGCCTTCGAGGTGATCCGGCTCTACGACGGGCAGCCCTTCGCGCTGGGCGACCATCTCGACCGGCTCGAGCGCTCGGCCGCCGCGATCCAGCTCGAGTTCGACCGAGCGGCACTGGAGCGGGAGATCGCGGCGCTGCTTGCGGAGGCCGGCGAAGTCGAAGGGCAGCTGCGGCTGATCGTGACCCGAGGGGGCCGGAGGATCGCCGCGGTGGAGCCGATCCCTCCGCACGCCGAGGCCGTGCGGATCGCCACCGTCACCTACTCCCCCTCGGTGATCCTCAACGGCGTCAAGTCGCTCTCCTACGCCGCGAACATGCAGTCGACCCGCCTCGCCGAAGCGCAGGGCGCCGACGAGGCCGTCCTCGTGCAGCCGGACGGCACGGTGCTCGAGCCGCCGACCTCCACCATCTTCTGGGTCTCGCCCCAGGGGTCGCTGCGCACCCCCTCGCTGGACGTCGGTCTGCTCGAGTCGATCACTCGAGACCGGCTGGTCAAGGCGCTGCACGTCGACGAGGGCGCCTGGCCGGTGGCAGACCTGCGCGCCGCGCACGAGGCCTTCCTCGCCTCGACCACGCGGGAAATCCAGGCCGTCTCCGCAATCGACGGCGTCGAGCTGCCCGAAGCTCCCGGCCCCCGCACCCGCGAAGCCCAGCAGGCCTTCGCCTCGACCCTGCAGCGGGAGCTTGAAGAGATGAGCGCCGAATTCAGAAAGCAGGGGTGAGATGGACTTCCAGCTGAGCGACGAGCAGCGACTGATCTCGGAGGCGGCGCGCGAGTTCGCCGACCGCGAGATCATCCCGCGCGTCCGAGACAACGACCGCGCGGCCCGTTTCGACCGCGAGCTGGCCCGCAAGCTGGGCGAGGTCGGGTACCTGGGCGCGCCGGTCGCCGAGCGCTACGGCGGCCGCGGGCTCGACTACGTGGGCTACGGGCTGATCGTCGAGCAGGTCGGCCGCGCTGACTCCTCCGCGCGCACCGTCGTCTCGGTGCAAACCTCGCTTGTCGCGGGCTCGATCGAGCGCTGGGGAAGCGAGGAGCAGAAGCAGCGCTGGCTGCCGCGCCTCTGCTCGGGCGAGGCGCTCGGCTGCTTCGGCCTGACCGAGCCGGACAGCGGCTCCGACGCCGCCAGTCTTCGCACCCGCGCGACCAGGACCGACTCCGGCTGGTCGATCAGCGGCCAGAAGATGTGGATCTCGCTCGGCAACGTCTCCGAGGTGGCGCTGATCTTCGCCCAGACCGACCCGGCGAAGAAACACCGGGGCCTCGCCTGCTTCCTCGTCCCCACCGAGAGCGAGGGCTTCTCAAGCCAGGAGATCCACGGCAAGCTCGGCCTGCGCTCTTCCGACACCGCGGAGCTGTCGCTCGACGAGGTCGAGGTGGGCGAGGACGCGATGCTGGGCGAGATCGGGGACGGCTTCAAGGTCGCGATGAGCGCCCTCGACAACGGCCGCTACAGCGTCGCCGCCGGCTGCGTCGGGATCTGCGACGGCTGCGTCGACGCCTCCGTCGCCTACGCCAAGGAGCGCAAGCAGTTCGGCGTGCCGCTGGCCCGCTTCCAGCTCGTCCAGGAGATGATCGCCGACATGATCCTCAGGCGAGACGCCTCCCGGATGCTGGTCTACCGCGCCGGGGCGCTGAAGGACGAAGGGAAGCCGAACACGCTGGAGACCTCGATCGCCAAGCTGCACGCGACCGAGGCGTCGGTCGAGTGCGCGAACCTGGCGATCCAGGTGCACGGCGGGGCCGGATACGTCGACGACTACCCGGTCGAGCGCTACCTGCGCGACGCGCGCGTCACCACCCTGTACGAGGGCACCTCCCAGATCCAGAAGCTGATCATCGGCCGCGCCGTGACCGGTGAGAACGCGATGACTCCCCTGAGCGCGGAGTGAGTGAGCGTCATAGCCTGATTCTCGCGAACGAACGAAGCGCGAAATTTATGCTGGTCACGAATGGCTGATCCGATCCAAGTCACACTCGACGAGCGCGGGGTCGCACTGCTGCGGCTCAACCGGCCCGAGGCCCGCAACGCCCTCTCCCCCGAGATGATGGAGGGGATCGCCTCCGAGCTGGAGCGCCTCGACTCCGACCCCGAGGTTCGCTGCGTGGTGATCGCCGGCTCCGAGAAGGTGTTCGCCGCCGGCGCCGACATCCGTTCGATGGCCGAGCGAAGCTTCGCCGAGGCGCTCCGCCACCCGGCCGCCTCCTTCTGGAAGCGGCTCGCCGCGATCAGGACCCCGATGATCGCCGCCGTCTCAGGCTTCGCTCTCGGCGGCGGCTGCGAGCTGGCCCTGGCCTGCGACCTGATCGTCGCCTCGGACACCGCCCAGTTCGGGCAGCCCGAGGTGACCCTCGGGATCATTCCCGGCGGTGGCGGCAGCCAGCGCCTCGCCAGGGCGATCGGCAAGCAGCGGGCGATGGAGTACGTGCTGATGGGGCGCCGCTTCGACGCCGAGATGGCGCTGGAGATGGGGCTGGTCAACAGGGTGGCGAAGAAAGGCCGCTGGCTGGTGGAGGCGCTGGAGCTCGCCGGCACGATCGCCGAGCGCCCGCCGATCGCAGTGCGCCTCGGCAAGCAGGCGGTGCTGGCCGCCGAGCAGACGGCCCTCTCGGCCGGGATGGAGACGGAGCGACGCCTCTACGAGCTGGCGATGGCGACCGAGGACCGGGTCGAGGGGATGCGCGCCTTCCTCGAGAAGCGCGAGCCGAAGTTCGAGGGACGGTGAGCGCGAAGCAGCTGGGAGTCGTCGGGGCCGGCACGATGGGTGCCGGGATCGCCACGATCGCCTGCCTGGGCGGCTACCGGACCCTGCTCCACGACCCGGTCCCGGAGGCGCTGGAGAAGGGCCGGGCACGGTTCGGGGAGGCAATCGCCAAGGGCGTCGGCAAGGGTTGGACCGCAGAGGAGGCCGAGGCGGCGCGTCCTCTCCTCGGCACCGCCGGGTCGATCGAGGAGCTCGCCGGCTGCGACCTGGTGATCGAGGCGGCGCCGGAGGACCTCGCCCTCAAGCAGAGACTCTTCGCCGAGCTGGCGGACGTCTGTGGCCCGGGCACGATCCTCGCCACCAACACCTCCTCGCTAAGGGTCGCCGAGATCGCCGCCCGGACGCCGCACCCCGGGCGGGTGGTCGGCATGCACTTCTTCAACCCGCCGACGCGGATGAAGCTTGTCGAGGTCGTCGCCACCGGGAGCTCCGCGCCGGGTGCGCTGGAGGCGGCCACCGAGGTGGCGGAGCGGATGGGCCGCACGCCTATCAGGGCCAAGGACAGCCCGGGCTTCGTCGCCAACCGCCTGGCGCGGCCGTTCTCGCTCGAGTCGCTGCGGATGCTCGGCGACGGGGTCGCCGACGCGCCGACGATCGACCGGGTCTGCCGTCTCGGCGGCGGTTTCCGGATGGGGCCCTTCGAGCTGCTCGACCTGATCGGGCTCGACGTCAACCTCAGCGTGGCCCGCTCCTTCTACGAGCAGGGGGGGCGCCCGGAGCGCTGGAGGCCGAGCCCGATCCAGGAAGAGATGGTGGCGAGCGGCAGGCTCGGGCGCAAGAGCGGCGCGGGCTTCTACTCCTACGGCGATGAGCCGCACCGGGAGAAGGACCCGGACCTGGGCTTCGACACTCCGACGCTCGCACCCGAGGACCTGGCCCGCATCCACCCGTCGGGACCGGCGATCCTGCCGCGGCTGATCGCCCAGATCGCCAACGAGGCGGCCTTCGCACTGGAAGAGGGAGTCGCCTCGCCAGAGGACATGGACACGGCGATGAGGCTCGGCTTCAACTGGCCGCTCGGCCCGATCGAGATGACCATTCTGATCAGCCGTCAACGGGTCGTCTCCCTGCTCGAAGAACTCCAACGGGAACACGGCGACGCATACCTTCCAGCTCCCGAGCTGTCGGCCGCTATCGAGAGGAAGCGGCTCAGAGTTGCTGAGACGCAGAGGCGCGCGGCCGCGAGGAGGAGGCAGCGGTGAGCGCCGCCCGCAAACCCGCGACCCGGCACACGGCAGAGCGCAATCGTGAGGCGATCGCCTCCCTACCGCGGGACGACGAGGCGGATCTGAGCGAGGCGATGCGCGGACTGGTTGCGCCGTTCGACCCCCCGGTGGTCAAAGGTACGGACGGAAGGCCGGCCTGGGAGCTCGAGTCCTACGGCTTCCTCGACGACGAGGCGCCGGACACCGCGCACCCGAGCCTCTGGCGGCAGGCACGGCTCAATCGAATCGCCGGGCTGTTCGAGCTCGCTCCCGGGATCTTCCAGCTCCGCGGCTTCGATCTCTCCAACATGCACGTCATCGAGGGCGACGAGGGGATCGTCGTCGTCGACCCGCTGATCAGCGCGGAGACCGCGGCCGCCGCGCTCGCCTTCTACCGCGAGCACCGCGGCGAGCGCCCGGTGACGGGGATGCTGTTCACCCACAGCCACGTCGACCACTTCGGCGGCGCCGGGGGCATCCTCTCGGAGGAGGACGTCGAGGCGGGCCGGATCCCGGTTCTCGCCCCGGCGCGGTTCCTGAAGGAGGCGGTGAGCGAGAACGTTTTCGCGGGGCCGGCGATGGCCCGCCGCGCCGGCTATATGTACGGGGCGCTGTTGGAGCGCGGTCCCGAAGGCCAGCTGACCGCCGGCCTCGGGCAGACGACCTCGCTCGGCACGATCACCCTGGTGCGGCCCAACCTGGAGATCGCCGAGACCGGCCGGGAGGAGGTCGTCGACGGGGTGCGGATGACCTTCCAGCTCACCCCGGAAACCGAGGCGCCGGCCGAGATGAACTTCCACCTTCCCGGGCACGGCGCCCTCTGCATCGCCGACAACGCCGCGCGCTCGATGCACAACCTGCTCACCCTGCGCGGAGCGCTCGTGCGGGATCCCCGCATCTGGGCCCACCACCTCGACGAGGCGATTGAGCTCTTCGGCGCCGACGCCGAGCTCCTCTTCTCGGGACACCACTGGCCCTGCTGGGGTAGGGAGCGGATCGTCGACTTCCTGACCAAGCAGCGCGACCTCTACGCCTACCTGCACGACCAGACCCTTCGTCTCCTCAACCGGGGCCACACGGGGCCGGAGATCGCCGAGATGCTGGAGCTGCCGCCCAGCCTCTCCCACGAGTGGCACTGCCGCGAGTACTACGGGTCAGTCAGCCACAACGTGAAGGCGATCTACCAGCGCTACATGGGCTGGTTCGACGGCAACCCGGCTCATCTCTGGGAGCATCCGCCGCGCGAGCGGGCGCGCCGCTACGTCGAGTTCATGGGCGGCGCCGAGGCGGCGCTGGAGAAGGCGAGGGCCTCCTTCGAGCAGGGCGACTACCGCTGGGTGGCCGAGGTCGTCAACCACATCGTCTTCGCCGAGCCCGAGAACCGTGAGGCCCGCGAGCTGCAGGCCGATGCGCTCGAGCAGCTCGGCTACGGCGCCGAGAACGCCACCTGGCGCAACTTCTTCCTGATGGGCGCCCGGGAGCTCCGCGAGGGGGTCTCGGGCACCCCGACAGCAGCGGCGCCGCCCGATTTCGTCAAACACCTCCCGGTGAGCGAGCTGCTCGACGCGATGGCGATCCGCCTCAACGGGCCTCGTGCCTGGGACCGCCACCTGCGCATCGACTGGGTGGTCACCAACCCCGACGAGGAGCACGCGATCACGGTGCGCAACGGGGTGCTGCGCCACCGGACCGGGCGGCACGATCCCTCCGCGGACGCGACGCTGGTGATCGAGCGCTACGCCCTCGACCAGCTCCTGCTCGAAGCCGCGGACGTCGGCGAGCTTGCCGCCCAGGGGCGGCTGCGCGTCGAGGGGGACGGCGAGAAGCTCGGCGAGCTGCTCGGGCTGCTCGACGAGCCCGACCCGGGCTTCGCGATCGTGACGCCGGATTAGCGGGGGCTGAGGCGGAAGGCTTCCCGGTCCACGTAGCACCAGCTCCAGGTCTCGCCGGGCTCCGCTGAGCGGACGATCGGGTGGCCGGTCTCCTCGAAGTGAGCGGTGGCGTGCTTCCCGGGTGAGTTGTCGCAGCAGCCGATGTGGCCGCAGCTCTGGCACATGCGCAGGTGCACCCACTGCATGCCCTGTGCCAGGCACTCCTCGCATCCCGCCACCTCGTCGGGAAGGTCGAAGTACTCGATCGAGCGGATGTGGGCGCAGGTGGCCACCCCCCGACACTAGAGGAGTGGCTCCAGAAGGTCCATGCTCCATTCACCACCCATACGGTGGTAAATGGAGCACGCGTGCCTAGGAGCCCGGCGTCGGTGCGATCTCGGTCGGCTCGCCGCCCGTCACCCAATGGGCCTCGGGCGAAGGGGGAGTGTCGCGCAGGTACCACTCCGCGTCGAGGGCGCCCATGCAGCCGGTGCCGGCGGCGGTGACGGCCTGGCGGTAGGTGCGGTCGACGAGATCGCCGACCGCGAACACCCCGGCCAGATTCGTCTTGGTTGACCCCGTCTCGGTGAGGACGTAGCCGTCCTCGTCGGTGTCGACCTGGCCGGTCACGATCTCCGATTTGGGGATGTGCCCGATCGCCACGAACGCCCCCTCGATCACGAGGTCCTCCGTCTCGCCGGTCTTGACGTTCCGCAGCCTCACCTTGTCCAGGTTGCCGTCCTCGTTGCCGACGAACTCCTCGGCGACGTACGGCGTCTTGAAATCGATGTTGGGCCGCTCCCGCGCCCGCTCCTGCATGATCTTCGAGGCGCGGAACTCGTCGCGCCGGTTGACGATCGTCAGCTCGCTGGCGAACTTGGAGACGAAGATCGCGTCCTCCATCGCCGAGTCGCCGCCACCGATCACGATCACCTTTTTGCCTTTGAAGAAGGCGCCGTCGCAGACGCCGCAGGTGGAGACGCCACAGCCGCTCAGCTCCAGCTCGCCGGGAACCCCGAGCCGGCGCGGCTCCGCCCCCATCGCCAGGATCACGGTATTTGCCAGGTGCTCCTCATCGCCGACGTGGACCTTCTGGATGCCGCCGTCGGAGAGCTCGACCCGGTCTACGTCGTCGGTGACGAACCTGGTCCCGAAGCGCTCCGCCTGGGCGCGGAACTGCGTCATCATCTCCGGTCCCATCACTCCCTCCGGATATCCGGGGTAGTTCTCGACGTCGGTCGTGTTCTGGAGCTGACCGCCCCACTGGAAGCCCTCGATGACGAGCGGGTCGAGGTTGGCGCGCGCCGTGTACAGCGCCGCCGTGTAGCCGGCGGGGCCGCCGCCGATGACGATCACGTTCTCGATCTTCTTCTCGCTGGACATCGAACCGGAGTCTAGTCTGGACCAGTGCGGGAACCGCTCGCCCGAAACGGCGCCCTCCCAATACTTCACTTTTTATAGTAACGGGCGGGTCAAGCCAGCTTCCGCCCCTCTGTCATCGGGATGCCGGGGCGGTCGCCGGCTCCTCCCGGAGGCCCCGGTCGACCGGGAGCCCCTCCCTTTCCCAGCGCTGCACCCGCGAGCGGAGCTGGAAGAACGCCACGACCCCCGGCGGAATCAACATCCAGAACGCGACCAACCGGTAGATCAGAATCGCCGGGAAGACCGTTTCCTCCGGAAGGCCGAAGAGGACGAAGGCGCCGATCATCCCCGCGTCCACCGCCCCCACCCCGGCCGGGGCGAAAGGGATGAGGTTGGCGACCATGCCGAGGAAGAAGCCCTGCACGACGACGGCCACCGGCACGCTGACGCCGAACGCCTGGAAGGAGGCCCAGAGGATGCCGATGTTCGCGGCCCAGAAGCCGACGGCACCGATCACCGCGAGGCCCCCGCGGGAGGGCTTCAGGACGAGTGAGGCGGTGAACCTGAGTCCCTCGCCGAGCGTGGCCGGAACTTTGGCGGCGTTGTGGATGAAGGCGCTGGTGCGGGTCCCGTGCGTGAATCGCTGCAGCCGGCCGCCCAGGTCGGACGGAATCAGCGCGACGAGCAGACCCAGGAAGAGGGTGACTCCGGCTATGGCCGCCGGTATGACGGTCAGCTCGATCGAGTCCTTCCCGGGCAGGACGTCGGTCCGCAGCAGGACCCCGAAGGTGATCAGCGCCAGCGGGTAGAAGACGTACTGCAGGGATAGGAAGGCGACCATGCGACGCCCCACGTCCCGGCGGCCCATCCCGGCCTTGCGCAGGGCCCAGTACGTGAGGACGATCCCGCCGGCGCCTCCGGCGGAGAAGAGGCGCGTGGCCGCGACCCCGGCCATGTTGATCTCGTAGGTCTCCTGCCAGGTGAGGCGCAGAGCGTCCCCCCCGACCACCGCCTTGAAGAGAGCGACGTAGGTCGCCACCGCCAGCACGTTGAAGCCGATCGCGATGACGATCCACTCGGCCTCGGCGTCGCCGAGCCTGCTCAGCGCGTCGCCGAGGCCGACCAGCCTCGGGAAGAGGAAGTAGATCGCGATCAGCAGGACCAGTACGAGCAGCGCGGTCTCCACGACGCGCCGCGCAGTGAAGCGCGGCAGCTCGGCGGTGCGGTTGCCGTTCGCCGAGTCCTGCGAAGACACGTTCCAGACGCTACCCGCTCGCGAGGCGCTCCAGCCGCCGCAAGCCCTCGTTGATTGTGAGGACGACGGGCTCGGCGAGCGGCTCCCCCCGCCGCACGGCGGCCACCAGCGCCGCGCCGGCGCCAACATCGGTGACGTAGTGCTCGCCCAAGTAGACCAGGGCAAAGCCGAGGGTCAGGGCGTACGCCCAGCCGACCGTGCCCGCGGCCCTGCCGGTTTCCGAGAGCGAGATCGCCGCCATCGCCGAGGTGGCGAAGTGCAGCGAGGGCATCGCCGCCCAGGGATTGCCGCCGAGCGCTCCGTAGAGCGCCGGCCAGGCCCCGCGCCAGGTCTCTTCCCCGACCTCGCGCATGATCCTTCGCACCTCGTCTCCCGTCCGCCCCTGCTCGGAGGCCCACCAGGGTGGGGCGGTCGGGACGAGGAAGTAGATCGCGCAGCCGACGTCGAAGACCACCGCGAGCTGGCGGGCGGCCCGCGGGAAGTGCTCCGGGTGGCGAACCAGGATGTAGAGCAGGGCCGCGTAGGGCTCTAGGAACCAGAGCCAGTGGACCCAGGTGAGGACCAGGTCCAGGGCGCGCACCCCCGGGAGGCGGGCGAGGGCCCGCTGGAGCCGAACCGTCGGCAGCCTGCCGAGGCCGATCGCCCGATCGAGGACGATCGGGTAGCGGGTGCGGAGCCGCTCCCGCAGCCGCACCGGGTTGTCGTAGGGAAGCTCGTGGACCATGGTGAAGCCCCACATCTGCAGCGCGAACAGCCCGATGTCCCGCTTGTGTGTGCGGGGGTGGAGCACCGCGAGGGCGAGCGGCCCCGCCGCGCAGGCGACGATCGTCACCGGCGCCGGCGTCCGCATCCGGCGGCGCAGCAGCGGAACTACCACCGCTGCCGCGATCGCGCCGGCCGCCCCCGCCCGTAGCGCGACTCGCAGCGCCGGGGATGGCCGGGAGCGGGGCGTCAGCATCAGGGCGGCGAGTATAGGAGGAGTCCGCAGATCCCCGGCCGACCGCGGCGGGGGGTCAGATGGCGGGCTCCGCAACCACGCACACCTGGATGACCCGCGTGGCACTGCGCATTTCGGCGTCCTCGGGCTTGCCTTTGGCCCCACCAAAGGCTGCGCCCTGCGTCCTTGATCTGCTTGGCCACGCATGCCCCCCGGTACACGGGGCCGCGAAGCCCGCCATCTTCGTGATTAGAATGGCCGCGCTTTGGCGCCCAAGGACTCATCTCGGAATCCCGCGTGGACGGCGGCGAGCGCCGGTCCACCGCCGCCAGACGTGCGCCGGGGGTTGCTGGATGAGTCCTAGCTCTCCTGGCACCGACCAGATCGACATCCTGCTTTGGATCGGCTTCGTCGCCGCAGCGATCGTCGTGGTGGCCTTCAACGTCGCCCTGATCTACGCGTTGCGCCGCTACCGCTACGGCCGGGGGTCGGAGCCGCGAGAGGTGACCGGCGGCCGCCGGGTCCAGCTGCGGGCGGCGGGTGCGCTGACCGGCTTCGCCGCGGTCCTGCTCGTGCTCGGCATCGTCTACACGGACAAGGCCCGGGAGGCGCCGGCGACCGGGCCCGAGGGCCTGCAGGCGGCGAGCAAAGAGCCGCTGGAAATCCAGGCCACGGGCCAGCAGTGGCTGTGGCGCTACGACTACCCCAACGAAGCCTTCTCCTATTACAAGCTGGTCGTCCCCGTCGATACCGAGGTGGCCCTCGACCTCGTCTCGACCGACGTCGTTCACACCTGGGACGTTCCCGCGCTGGCAGGCAAGCGCGACGCTGTGCCCGGCAAGCGCAACCGGGTCGTCTTCCGCGCCGACGAGGAGGGGCTCTACACCGGGAACTCGGCGACGCTCTCGGGCCAGGGCTACGCGGCGATGCGGACGGAGGTCGAGGTCGTTTCGCCCGATGAGTACGAGGCGTTCGTCGATGGGACGAAACGGGACATCGAGGCGGCCCAGGAAGAGGTCACAGAAGAGCTCGAACGCAGGAGGGGATCATGAGCGCCGGACCGAGGCGACCGGAGCTGGTGATGGACGGCTTCGGGCCGCGCCGGCCGCGCTGGACCGAGCTCGCCACCAGCGCCGATCACAAGGACGTCGGGCGCCTCCTGATCACCGCCTCGCTCGGCTTCCTCTTCATCGCCCTGATCGAGCTGCTGCTGATGCGCCTCCAGCTCGCGATCCCCGAGAACACCTTCCTCACACCGGTGGGCTTCAACCGGATGCTCTCCCTTTACGGGGCAACCGCGATCTCCCTCTTCGCCATCCCGCTGGCGCTCGGCTTCCTCTACTACGTGACGCCGCTGCAGATCGGCGCCCGCGGCACCGCCCTGCCTCGCCTCGGGCAGGTCGGCGCCTGGCTCTACCTGGCGGGCGCGACCGTGCTCTACGCGGGTCTCCTCTACACACCCTCGGAGGCCGGGGTCAACCCGCTGGCGCCGCTCACCGAGCCCGCCTTCCTTCCCAACAACGGCGTCGACGCCTGGGCCGCTGCGACCGGCCTCTCGACGCTCGGCTTCGTGCTGCTCGCGATCGATCTCGTCGCCACCCTGCGCACTCGGCGCGCGCCCGGGATGGCCTGGCGCCGCCTGCCGGTCTTCTCCTGGGCGGCGGCGATCTGCGCCTGGCTGCTGCTCGTGATCGGGCCGGTGATGCTCGCCGCCGTCACGATGCTGCTGATCGATCGGAACTTCGACGGCGTCTTCTTCTCCGGCGCCGCCGGCGGCGCGCCGCTCCTCTGGCAGCACCTGAGCTGGATCTTCTACACCGGCACCTACATGCTGGTCCTGATCTTCGCCCTGGGAGCGATCGCCGAGATCGTCCCCGCCTCCGCCCGCAAACCGCTCTTCAACCGCGGCGCGACGATCGGCTCGCTGGGGGCGATCGCCGCGATCGGCACCCTCGCCTGGACGCAGAACATGATGACCGCGCCGATCGGGATCGGCTGGATGCACTACGCGATGGTGATGTCGCTGGCGCTGATCGTCCCCCTCGGACTCGTCCTCTTCAACCTGATCTCGACCCTGGTCGGCGGCGCGGCGCGGCTGCGGGCGCCCCTGCTGTTCGCCGCTGGGGCCCTTTCTGCGATCTCGATCGGCCTCGCCGCCGAGATCTCGCACTCCATGATCGCCGGCGCCTGGCGGCTGCAGCACACGACCGACAGCACCGCGGCAACGCACTTCGCCCTGGTCGGGGGCGCGGTGTTCGGGGGCTTCGCGGCGCTGCACTGGTGGTTCCCGAAGATGACCGGCCGCACGATGGGCGAGAGCCTGGCGCGGGTCTCGTTCTGGACGATGGCACTGGGGACGCTCCTCGCCTTCACGCCGCTCTTCCTCGCCGGAGGCGTCGAGGGCCAGGTCATCGACGCCTACAAGTTCTTCGACGCCACGGGGGTCACCGCATACAACCTGATCGCGACGATCGGCGCCTTCGTGCTCGCGGCCGGGATCGTGATGACGCTCGTCAACGCGATCCTCAGCCGCAACGCGGGGCCGGAGGCGGGGCACGACCCGTGGGGCGGGGACTCGCTCGAGTGGCTGGCGCTCTCGCCGCCTGACCCGCATAACTTCGACGTGCTGCCCGACGTCCGCAGCGCCCGCCCCATGCGCGACATCCGCGAGGCGGTGGCTCACAGCACCGGCCGCGCCCAGCGCCGTGGGCGCGAGTCGCAGCCGGTAGCCTGACATCGTGAGCGTAGAGGCGACGGCAGCTGCGGTCTCGCGGCGCCCCGCGGCGTTTTCGCTGCTGCGCGACTACCTGACGCTGACCAAGCCGAAGGTCCAGTCGCTCCTTCTCTTCACAACCGCAACGACCATGTACGTGGCGGGGGACCCTTCGCTCGGCCTCGTCTTCCTCACCTGCCTGGGCGGCGCCCTTTCCGCCGGCGGCGCCGGGGCGATCAACCACGCGATCGATCGCGACATCGACCGCACCATGGCCCGCACCGCGACCCGGCCGGTGGCGAGCGGCCGCGTCTCGCCCGCCGCGGCGATCTGCTTCGGCTCGTTGCTCGGCGCCACCTCCTTCGCGCTCCTGGCGCTCAGCGTCAACCCGCTCGCGGCGGCGCTCTCGCTCTCCGGCCTGCTCGGCTACGTCTTCGTCTACACGCTGTGGCTGAAGCGCGCCACGCCGCAGAACATCGTGATCGGGGGGGCCGCCGGGGCCGTGCCCCCGCTGGTCGCCTGGGCGGCCGTTACGGGCGGGCTCAGCGGCACCGCCCTCCTGCTGTTCGCGATCGTCTTCTTCTGGACGCCGCCGCACTTCTGGGCTCTCTCGCTGCTGATGAAGGGCGAGTACGAGAAGGCCGGCGTCCCGATGCTGCCCGTCGTCCGCGGCGAGGCGGAGACGCGGCGGCAGATCCTGCTCTACACGATCCTGCTCTACGCCGTCACCCAGCTCCCCTTCTGCGCAGGCGCGTTCGGCATCGAGTACCTGTTCGCCTCGATGACGCTCGGCGCCGCCTTCATCTACTGCTCCGTGCGCCTGCTGCGCAGCGCCGAGCGGCGCTGGGCCCTGCGCACCTACCTCTTCTCGCTCGCCTACCTGGCGCTGCTGTTCGCAGCGATGCCCCTCGACCGCCTCGTCTGACCGGACCTGCCGCCGACCCTGATAGAACTCCGGCCGTGGATCGAGAGAGCGCCAGACGCAGCATTACGGCGGGCCTGGTGGCCGGCGGCTTCGCGGCCGCCGTCTTCGCCCTCAGCTTCGTCGCCGCCGTCCTCTATATCGCATCGTGAGATGAGCGACCAGCGCGAGATCACCGAGCCCGGCGAGCTGGTCTACCAGCTTCGGCCCTCCTGGGCGCCCGCCCTCTTCGCGTTCGGTGCCGCCCTCGCGGTCTGCGGGATCTTCGCCCAGGGCTTCATGGTGCGGGGCTGGATCTACTCGATCATCGGTCTGGTCATCCTGCTGGCCGCCCTCCGCCAGATGGTCCGCGGCGCTCGCCGCGACTACTACCGGCTGCCGCGAAGGCAGCGCGTCCGGGGGGCCGTGCTGCCGGTCGAAACGATTAGCCCGCCCCGGGGCTAATCAGCCGGCATCTCCGACGTCGCCCCGTCCGAGGTCCAGACGCGGACGATGTCGCGAATCGAGAGGACGCCGACCAGGTCCCCGTCCTCGAACACGACGAGGTGGCGAATGCCCCGTCTCGACATCTCCGCCGCGGCCCTCTCCAGGCTCCAGTCGGGGGAGGCGGTGATCACGCAGTCGCTCATGTGATCGTGGACGGCCTCGACGTCGGGATCCTCGCCGCGGCCGACTGAGTTGAGGATGTCCCGCTCGGTGACGATCTGCGACACGGGCATCTCGTCATCGGCGACGAGGGCGGCGCCGGTTCCCCTCTCGACCATCTTCTCCGCAGCCTCCCGGAGCGTGAGCGAGGGACCGACCGTAAGGACGATGTCCGACATCCCATCTCGAACCCGCATCTGACCTCCTCTCCTGTGGGGTCTGATCGCTCGTGTGAATCGTCTCAAGGCTACTCCAATGGCGCCCGACGAGCCTCTTTTCGGGTCCGCCCGACATATAGACTCCGGCGCGCCTCGCGCCGCATCGAAATGCCGACGACAACTAACCCATCCCGCCTCCTCCCCCTGCTCGCCGCCCTGGCACTCGCCCTCGGGGCATCCGGCTGCGGCACCAGCACCGCCGACGTCGACAGGGGCCGGAGCCTGTTCGTCCAGAACTGCGGCAGCTGCCACGCGATGGCGCAGGCGGGGACGTCGGCGCAGATCGGGCCCGACCTCGACGACGCCTTCGCTGCCGCCCGCGCCTCGGGCCAGAACGACGCGACGATCGAGGGGATCACCAAGGCGCAGATCGAAAACCCGCGGCCCAGCACCGAAAACCCGGCCGTCTCGATGCCGGCCGACATCGTCACCGGCCAGGACCTCGACGACGTCGCCGCCTACGTGGGCGAGTACGCCGGCGTCCCCGGCGCGGCGCCGCCGGAAGTGCCGGGCGGGCCCGGCGCCCAGGTCTTCGCCGCCAACGGCTGCGGCGGTTGTCACACGCTGGCGGCGGCGGAATCGGGCGGCACGACGGGCCCCAATCTCGACGAAGTGCTGCCCGGGCAGACCGCAGCGATGATCCGCGAATCGATCGTCAACCCGAACGCCGAGATCACCAAAGGCTTCCCCGCCAACGTAATGCCGGCCAACTACGAGAGCCTGATCAACCCGACCGAACTCAAACAGCTGGTCGACTTCCTGGCCAAATCGACCTCGAAAGGCGGCGGCTCGAAATAGCGGCCGGTGGCGCCGGGGGGCCGGGCGCGGCTCGCTGGCATCATCTCTGCGATGCGTGAGCGCCTCGAGATCTCGCCGAGGCTGTACGCCGCGGTCGCAGCCGTGGCGCTCGCCGCGCTCGCCCTGATCGTGCTGACCGGGGCGGCCGTGCGCCTCACCGGCTCCGGGCTGGGCTGCCCCGACTGGCCGAAATGCTACGGCCGGACCGTGCCCCCACTCGACACCCATGCGGTGATCGAGTACGGCAACCGCCTCTTCACCGGCTTCGTCGGGCTGAGCGTGATCGCCGCCAGCGTCCTCGCCTGGTTCCGGCGGCCCTTCCGCTGGCACCTGGCGGCCTTCGGCGCGATGCTCCCGCTGGGCGTGATCGGACAGGCGATCCTCGGCGCCCTGGTCGTCAAGCACCATCTGATGCCGGAGCTGGTGATGGGACACTTCATCCTCTCGATGCTGCTGCTCGACGCCGCCTTCGCCCTGGCCTGGTGCGCCCGCTACGAGCCCGGGGAGCGGCGACACTCGACCGACCGCCTCGGCGTCTGGTCGGTCCGCGCCCTGATTCCCTTCGGGCAGCTGACGATCCTCGCCGGGACGATCGCCACAGGCTCCGGGCCGCATGCCGGCGCCCACGAGGGCGAGCTCGTCCAGCGCTTCGACTTCCAGGGCGCCGCGACGCTGGAGTGGGTGGTTCAGCGCCATTCCGCGATCGCCGCGGTGTTCGGCTTCGCGGCGATCGCCGTCTGGCTGCTCCTGCGCCGCCCGGGAGGCGACCGCCGCGCCTCCAGGCCGCTCGCCTGGGTGATCGGCCTGCTCGCCCTCCAGGGCGTCGTGGGAGGTGTCCAGTGGGCCCTCGAGCTGCCCTCCGAGCTGGTCTGGCTGCACGTCGCCCTGGCCACCACGACCTGGCTGGCGATGCTGTGGAGCGTGGCGACGGCCGGCCTGCTGGCACCGCGGGGCGCACCGGAGGTAGTCGAGCCGGAGCCAGGGCCCAGGCGGGAACCGGCGCTGAGCGGCGGCTGAGGGCTGCTCAGCGCCTGCTGGTTTCGGCGGCCAGGTCGACGACCACGTGGGAGATCGGCAGGTCGATCTCCTCGCGTGCCCTCTCGACGACCCCCCGCTCCAGCCAGCGCGACCGCTCGGGCGGATGGGTCGAGATGACGATCTCGTCCGCCGGGAAGACCCGCAGCGCGTCCTCGATCGCCACGTTTGGGTCCGAGTCGCCGATCTCTCCCTTCGCCCTGAGGCCGAGCCTCTCGATCTCGATCAGCGACAGCTCCATCCGCTGCCGTGCCTGCTCGATCGCCTCGTCCACGTCGGAGGCCCAGTGCTCGGCCCGCGACGCGGTCAGGGCCGGGGTAAGCACGAGGATCTCGCTGTCGCGCCCCCGGCAGCGGTTGCGGATCTCCTCCAGCAGCGCCTCCCCGCCGACGGTCTCGTTCGCGACGACGAGCAGGCGGTGCCTGCCGTCCCCGCCGCGGCCGACGGAGATCGTGCGGGGGAGCGAGCCGCGCGAGCTGCGCCATGCGATGCCCGCTCCGAAGCCGATCAGCGCAGCCGTCAGCACCACCCCGAAGACCGGCCTGGTGAGCAGCGTGAGGATGATCACCGCGACCGCGCCGGCCCCGATCACGACGACCCAGCGAAAGGCGTCAGCCTCGGATCTCAGCGGGTTGTGCACAAACCAATTGTCGCCGTCGGACTTCGAAATTCAAGTCAGGCGAGCAGTGTTGAAATATTGTAAGTTGAAACTTACGTAAGTTTGTGCTTAACTAATTTCATGGGCACCAAACTTGAGGATGGGGGCCGGATCGACGGCGTGGCCAAGGCGCTCGCCGGTGAGCGGCGGCGCCAGATCCTCACCCTGGTCCGCGAGGAGGAGATGAGCGCCGGTGAGATCGCGTCCCGCTTCGACATCTCCCGCCCGGCCGTATCGCAGCACCTCGGCGTGTTGCGAGCGGCGGACCTGCTGGATGAGCGCCGCGAGGGTGCCAGCCGCCTCTACCGCGCGCGCCCCGAGGGCCTCGCCGAGCTTCGCGACTTCCTTGACCGATTCTGGACCGAACGCCTCGCGCGGCTGAAGCTGGCCGCCGAGCTGGAGCAGCAAAGGAGGGACAAACGTGGCAAGCGCAAAAACGGCAACCGCGGTCGAGGTGGAGACTCGCGTCGCGGCAAGCCCTGAGACAGTCTTCGACTTTCTGATCGACCCCGGCAAGCTGGTCCAGTGGATGGGCCGCTCCGCCGAGCTGGACCCGCGGCCGGGCGGCGTCTTCCGCTGCGACATCAACGGCCGCGACGTCGCCTCCGGCGAGTACGTCGAGCTGGACCCCCCGCGCCGGGTGGTCTTCAGCTGGGGATGGGAGGCCGAGGACTCCCCGACCAGGCCGGGCTCCAGCACGGTCGAAGTGCTGCTGGCGCCGGATGGGGACGGAACCAACCTGAAGCTGATCCACCGCGACCTCCCCAGCCCGGAGATCGCGGACAAACACCGCCACGGCTGGGAGCATTACGTCGAGCGACTCGCCACCGCGGCCGCCGGTGGAGATCCAGGAGCCGACCCCTGGGCAACGCCCGAGGGCGCTGACGGCAGCGGCTGACCAAACAAGATCGACGAGGAGGACACCCGGTGAAAAATCCGACGATGTGGTTCGAGGTGGCCGGCAAGGACCACCAGGCGCTGAAGGGCTTCTACTCGCAGCTGTTCGACTGGCAGCTGACCGACATGGACGGGGCGCCTTACTCGACCCTCGACGACCCCGGGGAGGGGATCCGGGGCGGGGTCGGGGCGGCGCCGGAAGGGCACCCCGGGCACGTCACCTTCTACGTCCAGATCGACGATCTGGAGGCGACGCTCGCCAAGGCTGAGGAACTGGGCGGCAAGCGGGGCATGGGCCCGATGGACATCCCCAACGGCCAGGTCGCCCTATTCACCGACCCCGAGGGCCACGAGATCGGTTTGATGACTCTGAACGACTGACGGGGCGGCAAGAGCGATCCCTGAAGGGGGCCAGTCGATCTGAACCCGCCTACGCGGCGGCCAGGCCAGCAGGGGCGGAGATGTAGCGAGCGACACTTCCTGACGGCCGCGAGAGCCAAGTCTGACTAGGACGCAGGGAGGTCGCCAAGGGGAGCGCACTTGGGGCGTGCGTGACCCGCCGGCGACCGACGGAGGACAACGTCAGACGCCGGCTCTCGCGGCCGTCAGAGGATGTAGACGGTCGTGAAGACGATGATCCACATCACGTCGACGAAGTGCCAGTAGATGCCCGGCACCTCGACGCCGAGATGGTCCTTCGCGGCGGGACCGAAGTGCCCGCGGAAGGCGCGGATGGTGGCGAAGGTGAGCAGCCCGAGGCCGGCGAAGACGTGGGCGCCGTGCAGGCCGGTGAGGCCGTAGAAGATCGAGCCGAAGGCGAGGTCGCGGGCGCTGAAGCCGAGGTTGACGTACTCGTTGATCTGGATGAAGAGGAAGGTGGCCCCGAGAAGCCAGGTCAGCACCAGGCCGAGTTTCAGCCCGGCGCGGTTGTCGCGGCGAATCGACTCCAGCGCGAAGTGGATCGTGAAGCTCGAGGAGACGAGGATCGCCGTGTTCACCCCCGCGACCGCGACGGGCAGCTCGAAGGGCTCGGGGGGCCAGCTCGCCGGATCGACGACCACCCGGAGGAAGAAGTAGGAGGCGAAGAACGCCCCGAACAGCATGATCTCCGAGACGATGAAGAGGAGGATCCCCAGCGTCTGCCGGTCGATCCGGGAGCTCTGGTGGGCCTCGGGCGGCCCGTGATGCTCTTCGTGGGCGTGCCCGACGGGGACGGTGGCGCTCTCCATCAGCTCATCTCCCCCTCGGCGACGGCGGCCGCCACAGCCCGGGCCGGACGACCCACCTCGAGGTGCTCGACCGGCTTCTCGGTGATCTCGCGCACCCGGCCGACAAGGTCCTCCTCGAGCCACTGCGACTTCTCGCCGGCAAAGGTCGAGATCAGGACCTCGTCGATCCGGTAGTGCTCGATCGCATT
>DASUUD010000150.1:0-2539 GCA_036374255.1 Solirubrobacterales bacterium
GTGTACTCGCCTTCGCCGATTTCGTTGAAGCGTTCGTCGGTATGACTGACCGCGTTCTCGTTGACCGTCAGCACCGGGCAGACGAACGGGTCTTCGGCACGTTCCGGCGGTGCGGCCATGGCCGAGTTCGCCGAGAGTCCCGCGAGCATCGCCACAGCGCCCATCGCCGTCAGAAGCCGCCTGCGCATGTTGCACCTCCTTGTCGGGTTTGCGGCCGCCGCCTCGGCGGCCCGCATCCACCTTCACAAGGCGGGCTTACGATTCCCTTACTCGACCTTACGATTCCATTACCGGCCGAGGCCCGGTCGTATACTCGCCGGGCGATGGGAGACGATCCCGCTCCGCAGGAGAAAGCGCCGAGCGAGGGGCCCGCCGGCCGGCCGCTGCCGCTCTCGGTTCGCGTGCTGGGCGCCGGGGTTCGAGGCGCGCGCACGGTTGGCAGGGCGACGGGCGTCGACCGGGCCGTGCAGTCGGCCGCCGAGGAGGCGATGGTCGCTGCCGTCGAAAGCGAGGCGGTCGAACGGGCGGTGGCGCGGGTGCTGAAGGGACCGCTCGTCGAGGAGGCCGTGCACGGGGCGCTGGAAAGCGAGGCGGTGAAGCGGGCCCTGATCGACGCCCTCGACAGTGAGCTGGTCGACGAGGTATGGCTGCGGCTGCTCGCCAGCGACGAGGCGCAACGGCTGGTCGAGCGGATCGCGGAGGCGCCGGAGGTGCGCGCCGCGATCAGCGCCCAGAGCGTCGGCTTCGTCGAGGACATCGGCCACACAATCGGAGACGGGACCCGCAGTGTCGACGGCGTCATTGAGAGCGTGGTGAGGCGGATCTTCTTCCGTCCGCGGCGGAGCGAGCCGACTGACCGGGCCGGCGCCCTCACGAGGGCGCTCGCCTTCGGGCTCGACGTGCTGCTCATCAACCTCGCCTTCTCCGGGCTGGCGGCGATCGCGGCTCTAATCGGGTCCGCGTTGAGCGGCGACGGTGGAGTCTCGGGGACGGCCGTCGCCTTCGGCTCCGTCGCCTGGCTGGCGCTGGGCGCCTTCTACCTGCTCTCGTTCTGGTCGCTCGCGGGCCAGACGCTCGGCATGCGCTTTCTGGGGATCAGGCTCGCCGTCGAGCGCCGCGGTCTGCCGTTGCGCCAATCGCTGAAGCGGCTCCTGGGCCTGGCCTTGGCATTGCTCACCCTGGGGCTCGGCTTCCTCGGCATCCTCTTCGACGTGCGACGGCGCGCCTGGCCGGACAGGCTGGCGGGCGTGGACGTCGTCTACGAGCCGCGCGAGGCAGCGCCCTGGTCAAGGTACTCGGAGCCCGTGCTTGCGCACGACGGCCCCAGAACTGCGGAGGCCCCGGATTCCCGGGGCCTCCGCCCGCAGCAGGTTGCGGGACCCTAGGCGCGCGACGTCGGCTTGCCTTCGGGGCCCTCGGCCAGTTTGTAGATGATCAGGACCGCGAGTGCGAAGACGGTCATCGACCAGAAGGGGTAGGCCGGGACCGAGAGCAGCGCGCCGATCGCGTTCAGCGCGGCGATGAAGATGCCGAAAAAACGGCCGAACTCCCCGCCCGAGAAGAGCGAGAACGCCGCGATCAGCTCCAGCACGCCGACGATCAGCAGGATCCAGCCCCAGGTGTTGAGGCCGCTGAAGATGAACGTGATGTCGTCGGCGAAGATCTTCGAATCGCCGATCGCCGCGATGCCGAAGACGATGTTGAGGATCCCCGCGACCATCAACAGGACCCCCGCGAAGACCCACCAACCGCTTAGCAAGCTCTCGTCGTTCATGTATTGCCTTTCCGTTGAACGTTGGATCCTGCCTGCGGGTAACCCTAGTGTGCGATCTCGGTGCCCTGCAAGTGACCTCTCCTGCAGTGTGGTTCGGGGAAATCCGCATTTTGGGAGGTCGTGAAACCATCCCGACGATGAATTGCGCCACGGGACCTCGGGCTCGACTGCTGTCGGGCGCCCTGCTGGCGCTTGCCCTCCTCGCCTCGGACATCGCCCGGGCCGGCGCGCCGCCGGTCCACGCGCTCGGCGGGGGGCCGGCTGCATCGAAGGCGGCCGACGTTCGCGTGCCGGGGCGCGCTCCGCTCCGTCGCTTCCTGCACCCGCCCGTCGCGAGCGCCAGCAGCGACCGCGTCGCCAGCGCCGCCGAGGTCGGGCACCGGACCAACGGGAAGATCGTCGGCATCGACCCGAAGAAGGGCAATTTCTCCTGCTCGGGGACTGCGCTCAACACCCCGAGCCGCTCCATCGTCCTCACCGCCGGCCATTGCGTGATCGCCAACGGGCGGATCGCGAAGCGGCTCGCCTTCGTCCCCGCCTACGACCACGGTCGCCGCCCGTTCGGGACGTTTCCTGTGCGCGCCTACTACGTGACGCCGCAATGGCGAGAGTCCGAAAACCCGGATTTCGACGTGGCCGCCCTGCGGGTTGCGCCAAACGGCTTCGGCGCCCTCACGGACGTCGTGGGCGCGCGCGGGTTCGCGACCTCGAGATCGCGAACCGCGAAGTTCCAGATCTACGGCTACCCGGCGGCTGCCCTGAGAG
>DASUUD010000151.1:0-11244 GCA_036374255.1 Solirubrobacterales bacterium
GAGCCAGTCGCGCAGGCGGTAGTTAACGGATGAGCGGCCGCGGCCCTCGGAGTCCAGCCACTCGACGATCTCCTCATAGGCCTCGCGGCTTCCCTTGCCGTCGAACCGGCCGGAGCCGGTCATCGGCCCGTCGCCCTCGTACGGAAGACCCTCCCCGTCGCGGGCCGTCGCCTCTTCGACTCCCTCGATCACCCGCCTGATCGGCAGGTCGAAGGCGCGCGCGAACTCGTAGTCCCGGCTGTCGTGGGCGGGCACCGCCATGATCGCCCCCGTGCCGTACTCCATCAGCACGTAGTCGGCGACGAACATCGGGATCTCCTCGCCGTTGACCGGATTGACGACGCTGCGGCCGAGCGGCACGCCGGTCTTGGCGCGATCCTCGGCGCCCCGCTCCTCTGCGGACTCGCGGGCGACCTGGTTGACGTAGGCGCGCACCTCCTCCTCCGCCTGAGTCCCGGCCACCAGCCGCTCCAGATCGGGATGCTCGGGGGCCAGCACGAAGAAGGTCGCGCCGAACAGCGTGTCGGGGCGAGTGGTGAACACCGGGAAGTCGATCTCCAGCTCCTCGCAGCGGAAGGTCACCTCGGCCCCCTCGGAGCGGCCGATCCAGTTGCGCTGCATCGTGACCACGTGCTCGGGCCAGGACTCGATCAGGTCGAAGTCGGCGAGGAGGCGCTCCGCATACTGTGTGATCCGGAAGAACCACTGCTCGAGCTTGCGCTGCTCGACCGGCGTCCCGCAGCGCTCGCAGCGCCCGTCGACAACCTGCTCGTTGGCGAGGACGGTTGCGTCCTTGGGACACCACTGCACCGGCGCCTCGGCCCGGTAGGCGAGCCCCCGCTCGAACAGCTGCAGGAAGATCCACTGGGTCCAGCGGTAGTACTCAGCGGTGTGGGTGCCCAGCTCGCGCGACCAGTCGATCGAGATGCCCCACTCGCGGAACTGCCGGCGGAAGGACTCGATCGAGCGCTCGGTCGCCTCGCGGGGCGGTTCGCCGGTCTTGATCGCGTTGTTCTCCGCCGGGAGGCCGAAGGCGTCGTAGCCCATCGGGTGAATCACCTCGAAGCCGTGGCGGCGGCGGAAGTGGGCGATCGCGTCGCCCACCGCGTAGCACTTGAGATGGCCGACGTGCGGCTCCCCCGAGGGGTAGGGCAGCATCTCTAGCACGTAGGACTTCGGATTGTCCGGCTCGAACCCCGGCTGTCCGGGGTTGGCGACCTCCCAGGTCCGCTCCTCCGCCCAGACCTGCTGCCACCTGCGCTCGATCGTCTTCGGGTCGTATCCAGCCACGGACGCGATCTTACGAGGCGGGCAGCGGGAAACGGCCTGAGCGTCGGGAAAGGAACCCCGGAGCCGCGGCGGCGGCCTCCCGGCCTGTCGGGAGGGGCGTCGGCCTCCGACCGTGGGCCTTCAGAGGACCGGGGATACCGCCTTGAGAATCAGGGGCCAGACGTAGACCTCGATCGCGGCCGCGGCGATCAGGACCGGAATCGCGAGCAGAACCGTGATGAAGGTCGCGGCAAGCAGCTGATTCCACTCGCCGCGGCGGCTGGCGATCAGCCAGGCCGCGAGGGGCAGGAAGAGCGCGGTGAGCTCCGGGATTGCGTGCGGGAGGACGCTGGCGATCAGGGTCGCGTGGGAGATTCCCAGCTGATAGGCGATCGTCGAGCCCTGGAAGCCGAGGTAGAGCGCCTGGGTACCGAGGGAGAAGAGGGTGACGGCGGCGACGAAGAGGATGGCGAACTCGGCCGCCTTCACGTGAACCCAGCGCGAGAAGCCGGCGCGCTGGGCGGCGGCGATCGGCATCGAAGCGCCGGCGATGAAGCCGGCGACGCAGGCGGTCCCGTGCAGTGCGAGAACCAGCGAGTTGCGCCAGAGGATCGGCAGCATGTCGTCCAGCTCGCTCGAGTGCGTGACTCCTGCCATGTGAATCGGGGTGATGTCGGGCGTGAGCTGCCCGGCCACGAACCAGACCGCCCCCAGCAGGGTCAATGCAATGGCCAGGCTGAGCGCCACCCAACCGCGTAGGACCGCCCATGGCTGCTCGTTCCAGAGCTCGAACGTCTCGCGGGTGTCCCGCATTCCGTGCGAGAACACATGCTCGTTCGCGAAGTTCATCGCTCACTCATCGGCAGGAAGTCGCCTCGGATTGAACCCGACCGAATGGCCTGCCGTAGGCACGATAGAACCGACCCTCGGAGAAGCAGGAGGAACACGATGCGCAAGCTGATCGTCGCTCTGACCGCAGCGGTCGTCCTGGCTCTGGCGCCGGCCGCATCCGGCCATCCGTCCGAGAACCGGGCCGAGAAAGCGTTCTTCGGCGGCCCGCACTGCCACATCAATCTGCAGTCTGGGCATTTCGCCTTCCCGTCGCACAGGGCCCATATCGTCACCGGCACCCCGGAAGGCGTATTCGTTGCGACCGGATGTCCCTGAGCGGCCGGACGGCGTCAAGCCGGACGGCGTCATGACGCCAGCCGGAATGGAGCCGCATCTCACTCTGGGGTGCGGCTCCTCCGCTGGGGTCGCTCCTCAGGCGATGGACGGGGCCTCGGGGAGGCGCTCCAGGGCGGCCTGCATCTCGGCCTCGGAGAACTCGAGGTCCTCCAGCTCGCCGGCGTGGTAGGCCGAATAGGCGGACATGTCGAAGTGGCCGTGGCCGGAGAGCCCGAGCAGGATCACCCGCTCCTCGCCGGCCTGCTTGGCCGCCTCCGCCTCGTCGAATACGGCCTTGATCGCGTGAGCGGGCTCGGGGCCGGGGATGATCCCCTCGCAGGAGGCGAAGCGCACCGCCGCCTCGAAGGCCGCCGTTTGCGGGACCGCGGTCGCCTCGACGATTCCCTCCTTCACCAGGGCGCAGAGGCTGGGGGCGTCGCCGTGATAGCGCAGCCCTCCCGCGTGCACCGGGGGCGGCACGAAGTCGTGGCCAAGCGTGTACATCGGCATCAGCGGCGTCATCCCCACCGTGTCGCCGAAGTCGTAGGCGTAGGTGCCGCGGGTAAGGGTCGGGCAGGCCGCCGGCTCGGCGCCCAGGAAGCGGGTTCGCTTGCCCTCCCTGATGTTGGCCCGCACGAACGGATAGATGAGGCCGGCGAAGTTGGAGCCGCCCCCCACGCAGCCGATGACGACGTCGGGATACTCGCCCGCCATCTCCATCGCCGCGATGGACTCCTGTCCGATCACCGTTTGGTGCAGGCAGACGTGGTTGAGCACGGACCCCAGCGAGTAGTTGGTGTCCTCGCTGCCGGCCGCGACCTCGACGGCCTCTGAGATCGCGATCCCGAGGCTGCCGGAGGGATGGGAGGCCTGCGATCGCCCTGCCTCGGTCAGGTCGGTGGGGCTGCGGTGCACCGTCCCGCCCCAGGTCTCGATCATCGCCCGGCGGTAGGGCTTCTGGTCGTAGGAGACGCCGACCATGAAGACCTCGCACGTGAGGTCGAAGAGCCGGCAGGCAAGCGCGAGTGCCGAGCCCCACTGGCCGGCCCCTGTCTCGGTCGCCAGCTTGCGCACGCCCTCGCGCTTGTTGTAGTAGGCCTGCGCAACCGCCGTGTTCGGCTTGTGCGAGCCGGCTGGCGAGACCCCCTCGTACTTGTAGTAGATGTGGGCTGGGGTGCCGAGCTCGCGCTCCAGACGGTGAGCCCGGTAGAGCGGCGTCGGACGCCACAGCCTGTAGATCTCGCGCAGCTCCTCGGGGATCTCGATGTCGGGCTCGGCGGAGACCTCCTGCTCGATCAGGCCCATGGGAAAGATCGCAGCCAGGTCCTCGGGGCCTGCGGGCCCCCCGGTGGCCGGGTTGAGCGGCGGCAGCGGCTCACCGGGCAGGTCCGGCAGCAGGTTGAGCCAGCTGGTCGGGATCCGGTCCTCGTCGAGGAGGTACTTCGTCCTCACAGGGCGATTCTATGCCCGCCGCCAACCCGGCTCGAGGCGATCAGCGTCGCCCTGCGACGAACTCGTTGGTCCCGTAGCGGCTGGGGTCGATTCCGCTGCTCGCGAGCTCGTTCTCGACCATGAACCTGGAGAGGGCGGAAATGTCCTCCTCGACGAAGAGGCCGTATGCCGGGGCATCGCCCTCGAACAGCGGCATGTAGGCTTCAAGCGTCGCTTCGGCGAGCTCGGTATCCATCCCCGGGTTCGCCTCTACGAGCGCTTCGACGCTGCGTTTCGGGTCGTCGAAGGTGTCTTCGTATCCCCTCATCGTGGCTGAGACGAAGGACTGCATCAGGGCGGGTTCAGCTTCGATCCTCTCCTGAGTCGAGAAGACGACGAGCCCCGGATAGCTCGGCCCTCCCCACTCATCGAGGGGAAAAGCCCTGATTCTCTCCCCACGCTGTTCGACCTGGACCCCATCCGCGGGCACGAAACCGGTAAAGGCATCGACCTTTTCGTTCGCGAGGCTCTGGACACCATTGAACCCGATCGTGACGACGTCGATGCTGTCGGGCTCGCCACCCGCCCCCGAGACCACGGTCTCGAGGACCGCCAGGTCGGACGGGACACCGGTGATTCCAACCGTCTTCCCCTCGAGCTGTCCGGGGTCGCCGATGTCGGACTTGGCAAGCGTGATCAGGCCGCCGGCGGGACGCTCCAGCAACGCCATGATCCCCTTGGCGTCACGCCCCTCGGCGATCTGCTTGGCGACGTCGATTCCTTCCGCGATCCCGAACTCCGCCTTGCCCGCCACGATCAGCTTCAGCGTGTCGGCGGTCGAGGTCGGTTGGACGATTTTCAGATCGAGGTTGTTCTCCTCGTAGTAGCCGGACGCGAGCGCCCGGTAGATGCCGGCGTGCACCCCGTTTGGCAGGAAGTCGAGCACCAGGGTCGCGTCGGTCATCTCGGCCGGCCCGCCGCCGCTTGTCGCGACCCCGGTCGTCCCGTCTCGGTCTCCGCATGCAGCGAGGACGAGCCCGAGGACCACAACCGCTGTCAACGCCATGGCGCCGCGACGGTGCCGGTGGGCTGTCTGATTCATCTCGATGACCGGGTCAATGGAGCTGACGGGACTCGAACCCGTGACCTACGCGCTGCCAGCGCGTCGCTCTTCCAGCTGAGCTACAGCCCCACGCACGCGAGGTGGCAAGTCTAGCGCGGGCAATCCCGGCTCCCGGGCGTCTCAGGCGGCCTGCTGGTCGGGACCCGGGTCCTCGTCGACGTCGAGGATCAGGTTGTCCTCGCCGGTGCGGCGGACCCGGAATTCCATCGGCGCGCGCTCTTCCAGCTCGCGCAACAGGTCGACCGGTTCCTCGAGCCGGATCGCGAGCGTCGCCCGGCCCTCGGAGAACCGCTCAACCGAGATCTCGGCCGCACCGAGGCGGCTGATCGCCTCCTCGATGCCGACCAGCTGGGAGAAGTCGCCGAGCGGGCCAATCTCGAGCCTGACCTCGCCCTGGAAGGTGTTCGCCCCATTCCGCTCGGGCCCGCCGTTGCCGGACGCCGGCGGCAACCCGGCGTTGACCTCTGCCATCTCTTGGGCCCGGCGGCTCACCTCGACCGCCTCGCGCAGCGCCTTCATCCGGATCCTCGTCGCCTGGCCGCGAGCCTGTTTCTGGATTTCGTCGAGCCTCGCCGCGACCGCCTCGAGCGAGACGATGCTGCGGTCGTGGCGGGCATTGGCCTCCTCGAGCTGCTTGGAGAGGCTGCGGATCTCCCGCTCGCGCTCGATCACCATCGCCGAGAGGTCGGCCAGCTCGCGCTCGGAGCGGGCGGCGTCCTCCCCCGCCACCCTCCAGCGATCCAGGGCCGCCTCGACTTCCCGCTCCAAGACGGTTATGCGGGCGTCCCGCACACCGATTGCTTCGTCCACGTGGTCGCGACGGTAGCCGAGAAGGGCCCTCTTGAAGCTACCCATGGACGGCACCGTAGGGCCGCGCTCGGACGGCAATTCGGGTGACGGGAACGTGCGTTCGGGTGCGACCTCAGGCGCGCGCCGCGGACGGGGTCTCCTGCTCGCCGATGCCCAACTCGAGACGCGGCGCCTCGTGCCAGAGGTCCTCGAGCCGGTAGCGCTCCCGTGCCTCCGCCGTGAAGACGTGAAGCACGGCGTCGAGATAGTCGAGGACGATCCAACCGCCGGCCCCCTCGCCCTCGACGCCGCCGGGTAAAAGGTCGTGCTCCTGCTTGAGGCGCAATCTCACCTCGTCGACGATGGCATGGGCCTGGCGCTCGTTGCGCGCCGTGCAGATCACCAGGAAATCCGTGTAGGCGGCCAGCCCGCGCATGTCGAGGACGACGATCTCCGAGCCGCCCTTGGAATCGGCGAGCTGGGCGAAGCGCCGCGCGAGGCCCTGGGGCTCGAGGGCGCTCATCCGTAGATCCCCTTCTCCTCGATGAAGCGGGCGACCGACTCTGGAACCAGGTAGCGCAGCGGCCGCCCCTCGGCGGCCCGCTCGCGCACGACCGAGGAGGAGACGCCGAACTCGGGCATCTCCAGCATCGTCACCCTCTCCTCCGCCCTCAGGCTGCGCATCACCGCAGCCACATCGGGGTCGGAGACCCCGGCGCGGCGCGCAACCGCGAGCCGCGCCAGCTCCACAACGCGCTCCGGCTTTCGCCAGCTCTCGAGCCCGACCGCCGCGTCCGCCCCCATCACGAACACCAGCTCCGTGTCGCCCCTCTCGCTCGCAAGCAGCTCCAAGGTCTCATACGTGTAGGACGGCCCCTCCCGCTCGACCTCGAGCGCGGAGACGCTGAAGCGCGGGTCGTCGGCGGCCGCCAGCCGGGTCATCGCCAGCCGCAGCTCCCTCCCGGGGTCGTCGACGATCCGCTTGTGGGGCGCCTCTCCGGTCGGCATCAGCAGGACCTCGCTCAGCCCGAGCTGCCAGAGGGCCTCCTGGGCGAGGGCGAGATGGCCAAGGTGGGGCGGGTTGAACGCCGAGCCGAGCACGCCGATGCCGGGCGCGGTGGCGCTACTCACGCACCTGGCCGTCGCCGCGGACGACGTACTTGTAGGTGGTCAGCTCCCGCAGCCCGATCGGGCCGCGCGCGTGGAGCTTCTGCGTGGAGTTGCCGATCTCGGCCCCCATCCCGAACTCGAAGCCGTCGGTGAAGCGGGTCGAGGCGTTCGTGTAGACCACGGCCGCGTCCACGCCCTCGCTGAAGCGCGACGCGGCCTCCTCGGAACCGGTGACGATCGCCTCCGAGTGGCGCGTCCCGTAGAGGTTGACGTGCTCGATCGCATCCTCGAGCGAGTCGACGACGCCCACCGCCAGCTTCAGGTCGAGGAACTCGCGCCCCCAGTCATCGTCGCTCGCCTCGCCGACCTCGACGCCGGAGGCGACGGCGCGGGCCCGCTCGTCTCCCACCAGCTCGACCCCCGCCTCGCGAAGGTCGGCGAGCGCGGAGGGGAGGAACTCGGGGGCGACGGCTGCATCGACAAGCAGCGTCTCGGCGGCGTTGCAGACCCCGGGGCGCTGCACCTTCGCGTTGACGGCGATCCGTCGCGCCATCTCGAGGTCGGCGTCGCCGTGCACGTAGACATGGCAGTTGCCCGCCGCTGCGTAGATCACCGGAACCGTGGCCACCTCCTTCAGGGCCGCCTTCAGTCCTTCGCCACCGCGCGGGATCAGCAGGTCGATCAGGTCGTCCTGGGTCGCCAGATCGGCGAGATCCTCGTGCCCGCCACCGGAGAGTAGGACCGCCGCGTCCTCGGGCAGGCCGCTCTCGGCGAGCGCCTCGCGGACGACCGCCGCCAGCGCCGCGTTGCTGCGCTCCGCGTAGTGGGAGCCCCGCAGGACGATCGCGTTGCCGCTCTTGATCGTCAGGGCGGCGCAGTCGATGGTCACGTTCGGCCGCGCCTCGTAGACCACGGCGACGACGCCGAGGGGAACCCGCAACTTGCGCAGGTCGAGCCCGCTGGCAAGCGTCTTGTGTTCCAGCTCCTCGCCGACCGGATCGGGAAGCGCCGCGATCGCCCGCGCGCCCTCCGCCATCGCGTCCACCCTCTCGGGGGTCAGCGTCAGGCGGTCCCGAAGCGCCGGCGTCAGCCCGGCGGCTCGGTCGTCGGCGACGTCCGCGGCGTTCGCCTCGAGAATCTCATCGGTCCGCCGGCCGAGCAGCCGCGCGACCGCCTCGAGCGCCGCGTCCTTCGCCTCGGTGGAGGCTGAGCCGAGTTGGCGCGCCGCGCGCTGCGCGGCCTCGCAGCTTTCGGCAACGGTGATCGAAGTCGTGGCCATCCGGACAAGGGTACCGGGGGTCGGGCGCCCCTCCGAGCGGCTTGTACTTTTCGCCTTCCTGGCCAGTCAGGGGAGGTGGGTGCGGGGGCGAAAAGTTGAGAGAGGAGGGTGTGCCCGAGATCCCCGGCCTCCGTGCCTAGATGAGCACGAAGCGATCACGGTGGATCGCCTCGTCTGCGGCGTGCGGAAGCAGTTCGCGCACCTCCGCGCTCTTGAGGCCGATCACACGGGTCAGCTCCTTTGCGGAGTAGTCGATGATGCCCTTGCCTATTACCGAACCGTTCGCGGTGACCTCCACGGCGTCCCCTGCGATGAAGTCGCCTTCGACTCCGACGATGCCGACCGGGAGAAGGCTGGAACCTCGCTCGCGCAGCACCCGGGCGGCGCCTTCGTCCACCGCGATACGGCCCTGCACCGGCTTCCCGTACTTCAGCCACAGCTTGAAGCTGGAGGCCTTGCCGGGCTGCGCCGAGAAGCGGGTGCCGACCGCCTCGCCCGCCGCCGCCGCCGCGAGGCTGCCTTCGCTCGTGCCGTCGCAGATCACCGCCGAGATGCCGGCCTCGCTGGCCATCTCGGCCGCGGCCACCTTGCTGCGCATCCCGCCCAGGCCGAATGCGGAGGTGCGGTCGCCGATCTCCAGCCCCTCCAGCTCGGAGAAGTCGCTCACTTCGGAGATCGGGGCGGCCTCGGGATCGCTGTGCGGGTCGGCGCTATGCAGGCCGTCGACGTTGGAGAGCAGGACGAGCAGCCGTGCGTCGAGCAGGATCGCCACCTGTGCGGCGAGGAAGTCGTTGTCGCCGAAGCTGATCTCGTCGGTCGCCGTGGTGTCGTTCTCGTTGACCACCGGAACGACTCCCCAATCGATCAATCTATGCAGGGTCTGGCGGGCGTTCAGGTAGTTCGTGCGAGCGGCGATGTCACCCGCTGTCAGCAGTACCTGGGCGGCGTGGGTGCCCCTCTCCCCCAGCCGAGACTCGTAGGCCCTGAAGAGATCCCCCTGTCCGATGGCCGAGGCGGCTTGCAGCTCGTCCATCGCCCGCGGCCGCACCGGCAGGTCCATCAGCCGCATGCCGCGGGCGATCGCCCCCGAGGTGACGAGCACCACCCGCTCCCCGCCCTGCTCGAGGCTCGCGACCTGTCCGCAGACCGAATCGAGCACCTCGGAGCGCAGCTCGCCGTCGTCGGCGGCCACGATCGAGGAGCCGAGCTTGACGATCAGGGTCATGACGAGAGGATTATGGATGCAGCTCGAACTCGTGCTCGCCGACCCGCACCTCGTCGCCGGGTTCGAAGCCGGCGGCCCGCAGCGCGGCGATGGCGCCGATCTCGTTGAGGCGCTGCTCGAGATAGGCGAGTGCCTCCTCGTTGGCGAGGTCGTGACGCTCGAAGAGGAGCTCGACGCCGCGGCCGAGGATCCGGAACCCCCCGTCCTCCTCTCGCTCGACCGAGTAGCCGCCCTCGCCTGCGGGCCGGTAGACACGGTGCTCTGCCTCGAACTCCGCGCCCGCCGCGGGTTGCGCCTCCGGTCGCGCCGGCGCCGCTTCCTCCGGCAGAGCCGCGAGGATCTCGCGCCGCAGCTCGTCGAGGCCCTCGCCGGTGGCGGAGGAGACCGCGAGCACTCCGATCGCCTTCCCCGCCAGCCGTTCGCTCCAATCCGCAATCGCCGCCTCGACCTCGGCCGCCTCGAGCAGGTCCCGCTTGGTCAGCACGACCAGCTCCGGCAGTTGCTCGAGTCCGGCGCCGTAGCTGGACAGCTCGCCGCGCACGGCCCCGTAATTGGCGACCGGGTCGCCCTCCAGGGGCGCGAGATCGACGAGGTGGACCAGGATCGCGCAGCGCTCGACGTGCGCCAGGAACTCGTGGCCGAGGCCGGCCCCTTCCGCAGCGCCCTCGATCAGGCCGGGGATATCGGCGATGACGGCCTGGCGGTCGTCGCCCTCAATCGTCCCCAACACCGGCGACACGGTCGTGAACGGGTAGTCGGCGACCTTCGGCGCGGCGCGGGTGAGGCGGCCCAGCAGAGAGGACTTCCCGGCGTTCGGCAGCCCCACCAGGCCGGCGTCGGCGAGCAGCTTGAGGCGCAGCTCAATCCACCCCGCCTGGCCGGCCGTCCCCTTCTCGGCGAAGCGGGGGGCCTGCCGGGTCGAGGTCGCGAACCTCCTGTTCCCGTGTCCACCGCGCCCGCCGTGGGCGACGATCGCACGCTGCCCCACCTCGACCAGATCGATCCTGCTGCCGTCGACGGCTTCCGCCTGGGTCCCGGGCGGAATCGGGATATCCCGGTTCGCGCCCCTCGCCCCGTGCCGGTTCGATCCTTCCCCGTGCCTGCCGCGCCCGGCCCGGAAGTGCTTGCCGCCTCGCAGCGCGGCGAGATCGCGCTTCGACGCATCACAGACGAGCACCGCGTCCCCGCCGCGGCCTCCGTCTCCGCCGTCGGGACCTCCCCGCGGTACGTGCGCCTCTCTGCGAAACGAGACACACCCATTCCCGCCGGCTCCGCCCTCGACCCAGATTTTCGCCCGGTCGTGCATCAGGGGGAGGGTAGTGGCGAGGGACCGGGCACCTCCTCCCTTTCGCCCAAGCCCCGCCTGCGGCGGGGCTAATTGAGAGCCCCTTCGGGGCAAACATCACTCCGCGGTGCCGGGGGGAAGGCTCAGGGAGGAGGCCCCCCGCCCCTCGCCAGTCCCCCAGCTACCGCACGGCCGGCATCGGAGTTGTGGGCGGGGTCGGGCGCCCCCACCCGCCGGAGCGTTCATCTCAGCTTGGCGCGGGCCGTCGCCGCGGCCTGTGTAGGGGCGTCGGGTAACTGTCCCGAAGCGCGGCGCCACCGGCGAAGCCGGACAGCGAGGGACAGGGAAGGGGAGCCGGCCGCTGAACAGGTTGTGGCGCGTCGACACCCTCACCGAAGGCGATGAGCCGGAGTTCCTTGGCCACTCGCGCTCAGCCGGCTCTCACCTCATTGCCCGGGCGCAGCCGACATTCACCCCCCTCGGCCCCACGCTGCCGACATTCACCCCCCGCGTGGGGGTGAAGAACGGGCCGCGAGCACCACAGGGAGTAAAAGGCCGGGCCGGGT
>DASUUD010000152.1:0-33573 GCA_036374255.1 Solirubrobacterales bacterium
GGGACCGCGCTGAGCCATGACGGTCGACGCGACGATCGTCGATGCCGGTGGGCGCGATGTGCGCGTCAGCAATCCGGATCGGGTGATCTTCCCGGCTACGAGTCGCTCTCCCGAGTTGAAGAAGCTCGACATCGTCGAGTACTACCTGGCGGTCGGCGACGGGATCATGCGAGCGGTTGGGAACCGGCCGACCACCCTCGAGCGCTGGCCGAAGGGGGTCCACCCGGGGATCGTCGTCTCGACGCGGCAGAAAGGCGGTGGGGACGCGTTCTTCCAGAAGCGGGTTCCGCGGGGGGCGCCGCAGTACGTGCGGACAGCCCGAATCGACTTCCCGTCGGGTCGGCACGCGGACGAGGTCTGTCCAGGCGAGCTGGCGGTGGTGGCCTGGGCGGCCCAGATGGGGACGATCACCTTCCACCCTTGGCCGGTGCGCGCGGAGGACGTCGAGCATCCCGACGAGTTGCGGCTCGACCTGGACCCCCAGGGGGGCACCGACTTCATCGACGCGGTGCGGGTCGCGGCGGAGGCCCGGGGGCTCCTGGAGGAGCTCGGCTACGCCGGCTTCCCGAAGACGTCGGGCGGTAGGGGTGTTCACATCTATGTGCGGATCGAGCCACGGTGGAGCTTCACGGAGGTCCGCCACGCCGCCATCGCCTTCGGGCGCGAGCTGGAGCGAAGGCTGCCCGGGCAGGTGACGACGAAGTGGTGGAAGGAGGAGCGCGGCGAACAGATCTTTGTCGACTACAACCAGAACGCCCGTGACCGGACCATCGCCTCCGCCTACAGCGTGCGGCCGAAGCCCGGCGCGCCGGTCTCGGCGCCGGTGACCTGGGACGAGCTGCCGGAGGTCGCCCCCGAGGACTTCACGGTCGCGACGCTGCCCGCCCGCTTCGCGGCTGGGGGAGACCCCCACGCGGCGATCGACGACATCGCCCATTCGCTGCAGCCGCTGCTCGACCTCTACGAGCGCGATGCCGACGAAGGGGCGGGCGACATGCCCTACCCGCCCTCCTATCCCAAGATGCCGGGCGAGCCAAAGCGGGTGCAGCCGTCGCGCGACCTGGATCGTCGCTGCCCTCGGCGGCGAAGCGCTGATTAGGGCGATTGCGGCAGCTTGACCGCGCCGCGCTGAGTGACCGGAGCCGACGGCGGCGGAACGACCGGCCCGATGTCACCGTCAGGGGCCTCGTCGAGGTCCACGATCACCGGCGCGTGGTCGCTCGGCCCTTTGCCTTTGCGTGCCAGCCGGTCGACCCACGCCGCGCGCACCCTGGGGGCAACCGGCGCGCCGGCAAGGATCAGGTCGATCCGCATCCCGAGGTCCCGGTGGAACATCCCGGCTCGGTAGTCCCAGTAGGTGAAGATCCGCTTGCCCAGCCAGCGGTCGCGGACGACGTCGCGCAGGCCGAGCGCCTGGAGCTCCGCGAGCGCGGCGCGCTCTGGCGCCGTGACGTGCGTCTGCCCGACGTAGGCCTCTGGGTCGAACACGTCCTCGTCGGTCGGGGCGACGTTCATGTCGCCGCAGACCGCCATCGCGTCGGGCCCTGCGGCCACCGCGCCGCGCAGCGCAGCCAGCCATGCGAGCTTGTACTCGTAGTGCTCGGAACCCGGCTCGCGTCCGTTCGGCACATAGACCGAGTACACACGAATTCCGTCACAGGTGGCGGACAGCGCGCGCGCCTCCGGATCGGGGAATCCGGGCGCGCCCGCGAGACCTCGGACAACGTCCTCCAACCCGACGCGCGAGAGGATCGCGACGCCGTTCCAGGTTGCCTCGCCGTGGACGGCGACCTCGTAGCCGCGGTCCGCCAGCACGTCCCCGAGCAGGTCGAGGCAGGCGTCGTCGGCGAGCCTCGTCTCCTGCAGGCAGACCACATCCGGACGCCGTTCGTCCAGCCAGGACAGCAGTCGTGGCAGCCGCTGCTGGACGGAGTTCACGTTCCAGGTGGCGATCCGCACCCATCGGACGGTACTCGCCGGGCCGCAAGGGCCTGTTCCCATTCACGGGGACCTTCGGCGCTCGAGGCCAGACAGGTCGAGCGATTGCAGCTCGACCCCGCGAGTGGGGGGCTTCAGCTCACCGCTTTCTTCACGAGCGCAGCAATTTTCTTCTCGGTGGCGGTGGTCAGCTCCTTCAGAGCGAACGAGGTCGGCCACATTGCGCCTTCGTCGAGATTCGCCTTGTCGCTGAAGCCGAATGTCGCGTACCTCGATTTGAATTTCTGCGCGCTTTGGAAGAAGCAGACGACTTTGCCGTCCTTGGCGTAGGCGGGCATCCCGTACCAGGTTCTCGGCGAGAGGTTTGGCGCGCTGGCTTTGACGATCGCATGAATCCGCTCGGCCATGGCGCGATCCGGTTCTGACATCTCGGCGATCTTCGCGAGCACGTCGCCTTCCCCGTCGGCCTTGCCTGCGCCGCGGCGCCCGGCCGCCTTCAGCTCCCGGGCGCGCTCCTTCATCGCGGCTCGCTCCTCGTCCGTGAACCCCTCGGACGCCTTGCCCCTGCTCTTGGCGGACTTTTTCGTGCCCCTCTTTACGGGTTTCTTCTCAGCCATGCGATACACCCCGTGGCTTCGCCGGGCGGCTCAGCGTAGCTCCTGGATGTGGAGCAGGTTGCCCGCTCCAGCGGCGGTCGCTCACGTGGAGAGCCGCGGCGGCGATTGACCCGCCCGCGCGGCGGGATCAGGCTTGCGCCGCTCGCCCGCGGCGGTCGACGCGTAGGCGGCCACGAAACCCTCTCGCCAGCTCGGGTAGCGAAGCTCCCAGCCGAGCTCGCGCTTGGCCTTCGCGTTCGAGGCGCCGCGGGCCTCGGTGCCGATCATCACCACGAATTCGCCGGCGAGCAGCCGCGCCAGCCAGGCGGGAAAGCGTCGGGGCGGCTTGGCGCCGAGCACCTCCGCGAGCACCGGCAGCCACTCGCGCGCGGGGGCGGGCTCGTCGTCGACGACGTTGTAGATGCCGGCTTCGCCCCGCTCGAGCGCGAGCACGGTCGCTGCTGCGGCGTCCTCGAGGTGGACGAACGAGGTGACGCCGCCCCCGTTGCCGATGATCGGGAACTGGCGCTTGCGCACCGGCCCGGGCAGCCCGTCGTTGGCGGCGCCGTAGAAGGCGCCGTAGCGGAGCGCGATGCCGCCGGCCTCGGTCACGGCCTCGTCGTTATGGCGCATCGCGGCGAAGCTCTCACGCGCCGCCGGCACCGGCCTGGGGTCGAGCGGGTCGTCCTCGGTCTTCACCGGACCGCCCTCGCGCAGATAGCGATAGCTGGCGAAGCTTTGGGCGACGATCCGGCGCACGCCCGCCTCGCGCGCAGCGGCCAGCAGCGCGTCGGTGCCCTCGGTCCGCAGCCTGTTCGTTCGATGGAATCTGCGGTCGAAGTGCTTGAAATCACTCAGATTCGCCAGCGCCGTCGCCTCGTGGACGATCGCCTCGGGCTCGGAAGCAAGGACGGCCTTGCGAACGGCGCGCGCGTCGAGTAGGTCGAGCGCGACCGGCTTTGCCCCGAGCGCCCGCACCCGCTTGGCACCCGCGGGCGAGGTGGAGGTGCCGATCACCTCGTGCCCCACTTCGATCAGCTGGGGGACGAGCCGGGTTCCGATCGCCCCGCTCGCTCCTGCAACGAACACTCGCATGACGTCTCCTTTCGGTCACATCGACTCGATTTCAGGGGTCTAGTGCTATGACGCAATGAGAGGGAGGAATGTGACCGATGGATGAGCGAGACTGGCTGGCGGAGCGATTCGAGGAGCACCGGGGCCGGCTGCGAGCGGTGGCCTACCGGATGCTCGGCTCGGTGACCGAGGCCGACGACGCTGTCCAGGAGGCCTGGCTGCGGCTCAGCCGCTCGGATGCGGACGAGATCGACAACCTGGGGGCCTGGCTGACGACGGTGGTAGGACGGGTGTCGCTCAACATGCTCCGGTCACGGCGGTCGCGGCACGAAGAGCCTCTGGAGGTCCGCGTCCCGGAGCCGATCGTCGACCGCGCCGACGGGACCGACCCCGAGCACGAGGCGCTGGTGGCGGACTCCGTCGGCCTCGCGCTTCTGGTCGTGCTCGAGAGGCTGAGCCCCGCCGAGCGGCTCGCATTCGTGCTCCATGACATCTTCGCCGTGCCCTTCGAGGAGATCGCGACGATCGTCGACCGCTCCCCCGAGGCGACCCGCCAGCTGGCGAGCCGCGCCCGCCGCCGCGTGCGGACCGAGAACACCGTCCCCGACGCCGGCCTCGACGCTCAGCGAGAGGTCGTCGAGGCCTTCCTCGCGGCCGCGCGCGACGGTGACTTCGACCGACTGGTCGCAGTTCTAGACCCCGATGTCGTCCTCAGAGCCGACCTCGGCGCAGCCGGATCGCGAGAAGTCCAGGGGGCTGAGGCGGTCATTGGCCAGGCCATGTTCTATTCGCAGCTCGGGCTCGCCATGAAGCCGGCGCTAATCAACGGCGCGGTGGGGGTGGTCACCACGCGGGACGGACAGCCCTTCTCGGTCGGAGGTTTCACCGTGCGAGGCGGAAGGATCGTCGAGATGGACTGGCTCGCCGACCGCGAGCGCCTTCGCGAGCTCGACCTGACGATCCTCGACTGACTGTCCCCATCATCCGACGCCGTGCGATGAGTCCTCGGCTCCAGGCCGGTCAAATAGATTGAAAGCCACGGATCCAAGGAGTCACGACTGATGCAGAAGATCACGCCGCACCTCTGGTTCGACACCGAGGCGAGGCAGGCGGCCGAGTTCTACAGCGAGGTGTTTCCAGACTCTCAGGTCACAAACCTGACCACGCTTCGCGACACGCCCTCGGGCGACTGCGACGTGGTCTCGTTCCGGGTCTGGGGGCACGACTTCATGGCCATCAGCGCCGGCCCCGAGTTCAAGATCAACCCGTCGATCTCGTTCATCGTCAACTTCGACCCCAGTGAGGGCGGCGAGGCGCGGGGGCGGCTCGATCGGATCTGGGCGCAGCTGGCTCAGGGAGGAAACGAGCTCATGCCCCTCGGCGAGTACCCGTTCAGCAAGCGCTACGGCTGGGTCGAGGACCGTTTCGGGGTCTCCTGGCAGTTGATCCTCTCGAGCGCCGAGGGCGATCCACGGCCATCGATCGTGCCGTCGCTGATGTTCACCGGCGAGGTGTGCGGGCGGGCCGAGGAGGCGCTCGAGTTCTATACGTCGGTCTTCCGGGGCTCCGAGCGCGGCCTCGTCGCCCGCTACCCGGAGGGCTCAGAGCCCGACGAGCCCGGCACGATCATGTTCTCGGACTTCAGCCTGGCCGACGATTGGTTCGCGGCCATGGACAGCGCCAGGGCGCACGACTTCGGGTTCAACGAGGCCGTCTCGCTGATGGTCAGCTGCGCGGACCAGGAGGAGATCGACTACTACTGGGAGCGGCTCTCGGCGGTACCCGAGGCCGAGCAGTGCGGCTGGCTCAAGGACCGGTTCGGCGTCTCCTGGCAGATCACCCCGGCGGACCTGGGGGAGATGATCAGCGCCGGCACCCCGGAGCAGATTGCCCGCGTGACCCAGGCGTTTCTGCCGATGAAGAAGTTCGACCTGGCGGAGCTTCGAAGGGCCTACCAAGGCGGCGACTGAGGGACTGAAGGAGTGCCGCGCCCGCGGGGAGCACCGGGTTAGCAGCGGGGCGGCGGGGTACCCAATGCCCTGGTCGGAGTTTTCGCAACCGTGGGCAGGGACCCTTGGCCTGCCGGAAAATGCGCGTCGAAGAGAGCATCGAGATCAAGAGGCCGCTGCAGGAGGTGTTCGACTACGTCTCCGACGTGGGCAACTACCCGGCGTGGATGGCTCATGCCATGGAGGTCTTCTCAGACACACCGGGGCCACCGAAGCAGGGCAATAGGTTCACCGTCACCATCAAGTCTGTTGGTCACCGCTTCGAAACCCCCTACGAGAGGACCTCTTATGAAGCCAACAGTCGGTGTACAGATCGAGCCGTGGGTGGGCCGATCCCCAACCAGTGGTGGCACTGGGCCGTTCAGGAGGTGCCTGGTGGGACGTGCGTGACGCGAGCCGTGGACGCCGAGCCGGGTGGCTTGCTCAAGCTGTTGGAGCCGCTTCAGAAGCGGGCAGCCGAACGCCAACTGAGAAAAGACCTGCGGATGCTCAAGGAGTTGCTAGAGGCGCCGTAGGAACGACTCGTCGACGTCGGGGTCCCGCTGGGATCGATCTACACAAGTCGTGCTGATCTCCCAAAATTCACCCGAGAGGGGGCCCTCGGACTCCCTCTCGGGTGCGGGAATCGGCTAGCGCCCGACCCTAGAAATCGTTTCGTCAATAGGACGTGGACGCTTCAGCAGCAGCAGGATCGTTCTCCCGCTACTCGAAACAGGCGTCCGCAATGAGCGGCGCCGTGATCGAGTTGGCGGTCTCTGAGACCACTTCATTTCTTTTACCCCCGACCCCGGTACCGGAATTCGAAACGACCGCCATACAGCCATTCAGAACATTTCCCCCCGGCTGCTCGGGATAGGTTTCCCCCGGAGCCCCGGCGTCAGCCGAAGCCGGGCTCGTGCTGAGTGCCATGACGGCAGCAGCGACCAGGACGGAGACGATTCGACGCTTCATCTCGGTTTCTCCTTCTCCTTCGAGAACGCTGGACTTTCTGCCCATGACCCCAGGACGAGGAGGCCATTCTTTTTCTTCCCCATCCGAAGTCGATGCCGCTTCCCAGTTGGAGCGGAGCCGGTTGACCGGCTCGATTCGGCGTAACCTTGCACTGGAGCCAAGCCAGGAGGCCATCGATGTCAATGGAGATGTACGCGATTCGGCGCCGCGGCTGTTGGCGGTCGCCGGAGGAGACCCGGGAAGCCGGCGAACGCTCCACACGGGTTGCCGAGGAAATGTCGGACGACGTTCGCTGGATTCGTAGCTATGTCTTGGAAGAGGCCGACGGCATGATCGGGTCGATCTGCATCTACAGGGCGAGCAGTCCAGAGGCGATCAGGGAGCACGGATCGCGGGCACACGTTCCCGTTGACGAGGTGACTCAGGTTGGAGATACGGTCATTGTCAATGCGGACCCGCAGGACGCTGTGGCCTAGGCCAGACTTGACCGATATGCCCACCGCAACGAAGGTGCTCGGCGACAGGCTCTCGCCGCTCGATCGAAGGCCGCGGACCTTCGCTTCTCCGGGAGAGGCGCTGAGGGAGCTTGCCGGCGCCGTCTCGCGCACGCCGGTTCTCGCCTCCGCCTACCTGCAGGGTGGGCTCGAGCCCGAGCTGCGGGAGCGGGTGATGGTCGCCGTGAGCAGGGTCAACGCCTGCCGTGGCTGCACTCGGGTGCATGAGCGCTGGGCGATCCGCACCGGCGTCACCTCCAAGGAGCTCGAGGCGATCGGCCAAGGCGATCTTGCCGCGCTCGACGACCGCAATCGCGCCGCGATCGTCTACGCCACGGCTCTGGCCGAAGCACGGTTCCGCGGTCCGGTCGGGGCAGATCTTGTCGCCGACGTCGCCGAGTCCCTGACGGCGTCGGAGATGACTGCCGTCGAGGCCGTGGCCAGGGTGATGTGTCTGGCGAACCTGTCGGCGAACACGGCCGAATCCCTGGTCGAGCGGTTGCGCGCAGAGGTCGTCGGGGCCGACTGATGTGAGCTAACGTGGCCCCATGCGCGACGCCGTGATCGTCGGCGGCGGCCACAACGGCTTGGTGTGCGCCTCTTACCTCGCGCGCGCGGGGATCGATGTACTCGTGCTCGAGCGCCGAGCGCTGGTCGGCGGAGCCGCGGTAACCGAGGAACCATGGCCCGGCCACCGAGTCTCCAGCGCCTCGTACGTCGTCAGCCTGATCCCGCATCGGATCGAGCGCGAGCTGGAGCTTCGCCGTCACGGCTACCGCGTCTCGATCATCTCGCCCGACTACTACGTCCCCTTCTCCGACGACACCGCCCTGACCCTCTGGGGAGATGTCGAGCGTGACGCGCAGGAGATCGCCCGCTTCTCACCCGCCGATGCCGAGGCCTACGCGGAGTTCGACATCTACTTCGAGCGCATCTCCCGGCTCCTGCGCGAGCTGCTCTTCGTCGTCCCACCGAATCTCACCCTGCGGGATCTTCCGCAGTGGCTCGCGCTCGGCGCGCGGATGCGCCGCTGGTCAGGGCGCGATGTGGCCGAGCTGGTCCGGCTGTTCACGCTCTCGGCCGCAGACTTCCTCGACGAGTGGTTCAGCGACGAGCGGGTGAAGGGTGCGCTGGGCACGCAGGCCATGGTCGGCGCGTGGGGCGGCCCGATGAGCCCCGGCTCAGCCTACGTGCTGATGCATCACTGGATCGGCGAGGTCGAGGGTCACGCCGGGGCCTGGGGTTGGGTCCACGGAGGCATGGGCGGGCTCAGCGAGGTGCTCGCCGCGGCGGCGAGAGCGGCGGGGGCCGAGATCCGCGTTGAGAGCCCGGTCGAGCGGATCCTGGTCCGTGGCGGCCGTGCGGCGGGCGTCGAGCTGGAAAACGGGAAGACGATCGAGGCTCGGAGCGTGATCTCCAACGCGCACCCGATCACCACCTACCGGGACCTGGTCGGCGAGGAGCACCTTCCCGAGCCGGTGATTCAAGACATTCGTCGCTTTCGCACTCGCTCGGGCTCCGTCAAGGTCAACGCCGCCCTCTCGGAGCTGCCGCGGCCGAGCGCCTGGCGCGGCGAGATCCCCGGGGATCCACACCGTGGCCTGATCGCGATTGCGCCCTCGATCGAGTATCTCGAGCGCGCTTGGGACGACGCCAAGTACGGTCGCCCGTCGCAAAGCCCCTACGTGGAGGCGGTCTTCCCGACCGTTCACGAGCCGGGTCTCGCACCGGACGGATCGCAGCTGATGCTCGCCTTCGTCCAGTACGGCCCCTACGAGCTTGCCGAGGGTGACTGGGACGATCAGCGCGACGCTTTCGGGGCCCGCGTCATCGAGACGCTCGGCGAGTACATGCCGGGCATCGCGGACAGCGTCGAGCAGATCGAGGTGCTGGCCCCGCCGGACATCGAGCAACGCTTCGGTCTGCTCGGCGGCAACATCATGCAGGGCGAGATGACGCCCGATCAGAGCTTCTTTCTGCGGCCGATCTTCGGATATGCGGATTACCGGACGCCGATCGCGGGCCTCTACATGTGCGGCTCCGGTACCCATCCCGGCGGTGGCGTGATGGGAGTTCCCGGGCGAAACTGCGCTCAGGTCGTGATCGGGGCATCGCGTCGCGCACACCGCCTCTCGACACTCCGGCGTCTGGGCCGCCGGGCTGAGCCAAACCGCTAAGCGGATTCCGAGTTCGAAGTCGCCCGCGAAGGGCCGATCGCGGTGACCGGTAGCCCGACCTCCGCTCGCACCCTCTCGGCGAGGTCGGTGGCCGAATCCCACCGGGCCTCCCGGTCGGGCAGCATGAGGATCTCGTTGGGCGGGAATTCCCGTAGGCCGTCGAGCAGCGACTCCATCGGGTTCGCGATGTCCGCCCGGCCGTTCGCCTTCACGCCTTCACCGCGCAGGCTCTGCAGTGCGGCGTCCAGGCGACGCCGTGCCACGCCCATCTCCCGATCGACGTCGTCGGAAAGCTCGGCCAGGGGTGAGGAGGCGACCACCGGGGCAAGGATCATCGCTTCGGTGGAGGTGCGGTCGGAGCGTCGGCACACCTCCGCGCAGAGCGCCGGGTCCTCGAGTCCCTGGTTGGCGATCACAAGCACCCGGTGAAGGGGACCCTCCTCCGGCACGGTCACCTCCAGGCGCCCGGGGGGCTTGCCCCGGCCCTGGATGGCGAAGAGGACCATCGGAATCCACGCCGCCACTATGACGATCATGCCTGCGACTCCGCCGCCCACCCGGAAGACCAAGAAGGCGAGGACCAGCACGGCGAAGCCGTAGAGGGTCGCCGCGATTCCGACCAGATCCGAATCCAGCCAGCGGTTGACTCGCGCCCTGAAGCTGCCCGTGGCACGCGTATCCGTAGTTCCACCGCCAGACATCGCTTCGAGCCTATTCAACTGGCTTCGCCCCCGCCTAGGGAGGGCGGCACTCGGCGGATCAAGGCGGCTCTGAGACCTGGGGGCGAGTTCAGTCCTCGACGAGAGAGAGCTCGGCCTCGATCCGGCTCGCCTGAGAAGTGGCGCCGATCCTCTCGAAGAGTCGCTGCGCCTCGCGAAGCTCGCTCTCATGCTCTGCTCGGTGACCCGCGAGCTTTGCGAGCCGGGCCGACTCCTCGTGGACGAGCGGCTCGATGCCACGGGCACCGATCTCCTTGATCAGGGCCGTTGCTCGGTCCAGGGCCAGTTCGACCTCAGACTGCTCATTCGGATCCTCACTGCCGATCAGAACTCGGCACAACGACAGTTGAGCAACGAGCTCGTAGAACGGAGCCGCACGCTGACTGGCCAGCGCCACCCCCTGTCGTGCCACCTCACGGGCCTGCGCGATCTGTCCGGCCCCCAGATATGCCTCGCCCAGATAGGCCAAGGTCAAAGGTTCGAGGTCCAGTGCGGTGCCAGCCTCGCGCGAGATCTTGAGCGACCGCTGCAATGCCGCGATGGCCTCATCACAGTGGTTGCACAGACGCAGCGCAAGGCCGAGGTACAGATACGAGTGCGTGCGCGAGAAGACGTCGCCAATGCGCTCAGAGATCTCGACTGATTGGTTTGCGTGGGGAAGGGCCAGGTCCGCGTTGCCCAGGTTCGAGGCCAGGAACACGTACTGTCCGTGGATCCATGCCGCCGTTTCTGCGTCCCCCTGTTCGAGGGCAAGGTGTAGGGCCCGATCATGTTCGGACACTGCCTGGGTCAATGGGACCGTGCCGAGAACTGCTCCGATGGCGCTCCTGAACATCACGCATTGTGCATAGGGGCTGACCAGGCCGATACCGGTTCCGAGCGTCGGATCCTTCTCCCAGAGCTCCATCGCGGGTTCCGTCAGCTCGATCACCTCGCGTAACCGCCCCGCCTCATACAGCGCCCAGCTCGTGGGCGTCATGGAGGCGGCAAACACCGCCCGGTTCTCGTCCGCCACAAGCTCGCGCTGCCCCTCGAGCATCACAGAGGCGTACTCAGCGGCTTCGCCTCGCATCACCCGCATGTGTGCATCCAGCGCGATCAGCACGCTGAGTGAGGACCGGTCCCCGCTTCGTTCGGCCAGCTCCCGCCCTTCCTCGAACGCCCGCTTGATCTCCTGCTCCTCTGCGCCCAGCCGCCAGGCGAAGTTGAGGATCGCAATGCGGGAGGAGACCCCCATGGCCAGGGTCTCGCGTGACTCCGGGACGGCGCGGGTGAGGTCGCGCACCTTTTGCCAATGGCGCAGGGACTCATGGGGGCTCGCGAATCCAACCCAAACGGCAGCTCGGGCGTTCCAGCGGGCGGATACGAGCTTTTCGTCCGCTTCCTCACGGTGGTGGCCGATCACCGCGGCAAGCTCGTCGAGTCGATCGGGGTAGAGCTGCTCGATCGCCTGCGCCACTCGGCCGTGCAGGGCTTTCCGCCGCTCAGCGAGCTGCGAGTGGTAGGCCACCTCCTCGGTGAGGTCGTACCGGAACGAGTACTCAGGCTCCGGGACGAGCGCGCGCTCGAAGAGGAGCTCTGCGTCGAGCAGGGCCTTGAGCGCCTGCTGAAGTTCCGGCTCCGGCAGTCTCACCACCAGCCTCAGCACGGGTTCGGCAAGCTCGTGCCCGATCACCGCCGCGGCTTGCAGCACGGACTTTTCGTTTTCGCCCAGGCGGTCGATGCGGTCAGCCAGGACCGACTCCACGGTCGGGGGGATCTCCGCCTCTTCGATCGGGCGAATCATTCGGTAAGCCCCTCGGCTTCCGCTTAGGCTGCCGTTCTCGACAAGCCGTCGCACCAGCTCCTCGATGAAAAAGGGGTTGCCTCCGGCGCGCTCGCGGATCCGATCAACGAGACCTTCGAGTGAGGGATCGTTGCCGATCAGGTCGTGCAATAGCTCGCCAGTTGCCTCTGGGCCGAGCGGTGCCAGCGAGAGCTGCTGGTAGTAGGAGCGCTCCATCCAGTCGGCGTGGAACCCAGGGCGAAAGTTGAGTAGCAGGAGCGACCGGGTGCCGGGTAGACCGTCGACGAGGTTCGCGAGGAAGGCCTCGCTGCCAGGGTCGATCCACTGCAGATCCTCGATCAGGATCACGGACGGACCCTGGTCGGAGCGTGCGCTGAGCAGCGCGTTCATCGTCCGGAAGAGCCGGCGCTGGCGTGCGCCGGGGTCAATTCGCGGCACCGGACGCTCGGGGTCGGGCAGGCCGAGCAGGTCGAAGAGCAGCGGCAGGCTCTCCTTCAGCGACTCGTCGAGCAGCACGATCCGCCCCGCGACCTTCTCCCGCGCCGCTCTGGCCGTATCGCGATCGGTGATCCCGAAGTAGGAGCGGAGAAGCTCCAAAAGCGGCAGCAGCGGTAGCGATGCTCCGCGCGCCTTGCAGTGTCCCTCCCAAACGTCGATCCCACGACCGCGGCATGCCGTCGCGAACTCGTAGCAGAGTCGGCTCTTGCCAATTCCCGCGTCGCCGACGACGCCGATCACTTGGGCATTTCCCTTGCTTGTGCGGGCGAGCACCGACTCCAGGGTCGCCATCTCCTGGTCGCGCCCGACGAAGCGTGAGAAGCCGCGCGCCCGCGAGACGTCGAGCCGGGTGCGCAGCCCGCCCAGTCCGGCCAGCTCGAAGACGCGCACCGGCTGGCGCGCGCCCTTGATGCGGAAATCGCCGAGGTCGCGCAGCTCGAAGTACCCCTCAACCAAGGCAGCCGTGTGCTGGGTGAGGTAGGCCTTGCCCGGCTCGGCGAGCGACTCCATCCGCTGCGCCAGGCCAACCGTATGGCCGATGGCCGTGTACTCGACCGCCAGGTCATCACCGATCCCACCGACCACGACCTCTCCTGTGTTGAGGCCGATCCGGACCAAGAAGTTCAGGCCCCGCTCACGACGAAGCTCGGCAGAATAGCCGGCAAGCTCGTCAGTGAGGTGAAGGGCGGCGTGGCAAGCCCGCGCGGCATGGTCCTCACGGGCGAGTGGGGCTCCGAACAGGGCCATCATCCCATCGCCGGTGAACTTGTCCACCGTGCCCTCGAAGCGGTGGACGGCCTCGCTGAGAATTGCGAAGAAGCGCCCCATGATGCCCCGCCACTCCTCAGGGTCGCATTGCTCCGCCAGTGTCATCGAGTCCATCACGTCGGCGAACAGAACGGTGACCTGCTTACGCTCGCCGGCAAGCGCTTCGCTGGCTACAAGAATCTCCTGTGCCAGATGGTCCGGGGTGTAGGAGCGGGGATCGGGTGCCGGGCCTTGGGCCTGCTGAGCGACTCCCCGTTCCTCCAGCGCGCGTCCGCATGCGTTGCAGAACGCTTGGCCCACCGGGTTGGAGGCGCCGCACGTCGGGCAGTTGGCTGCACCCACCAGTGGTTCTGCGCACTGGCCGCAGAACCGTGCACCCTCAGGGTTTCGATATCCACAGGAATCGCACTCGGTCACGGCTGCACAGCCGAATTGTGGGGACGCGAAGTTGCCGCAACATCGGCGATACGCCGCGCCGTCGTTGCGGGCAACTACGCAGGCGTTGCGGTACCGATCCCCGCGTATCCGCAAGGATCCCGAGTGCCGTGAGCAAGACCCAGTACTACTGCGCCGCCACCCTGGACGGGTACATCGCCGAGGCCGACGACAGCATCGACTGGTTGACCGGCTACCAGGGCACCTTCGAGGGCGAGGGGGTAGAGCCGAGCCCGATGAGCGGGGGAGGCGCCTACGAGCGCTTCTACGAGGGCGTCGGGGCGCTGGTCAGCGGCTCGACCACATACGAGTTCGTCCTCGACCACCTCGGCGAGGGCGGGGAGTGGCCCTACCGGGGCAAGCCCTGCTGGGTCCTGAGTTCGCGAGACCTGCCCACCCCGGACGGCGAGGGGGTCGACGTGCGCGTCGCGAACTCCAGGGTCTCCGACCTCTATGACGAGATGATCGCCGCGGCCGGCGAGCGAAACCTGTGGATCGTCGGGGGCGGCAACGTCGCATCGCAATTCGCCGCCGCGGGCCTGCTCGACGAGGTGCTGGTGGCGGTCGTCCCAGTCGTCTTGGGCGCGGGCAAGCCCCTCTTCGACCGCCGACTCCCCGGCGGCCCGATGCAGCTGCTCGGGACGCGCGTCTTCGGCAACGGCATGGTGGAGCTCCGGTACGAGATCAAACGTTAGGGACGTTTCAACGCCGACCCGCCACCTGCCGCTTCTTGCCTCGCTTCTGCTGGCGGAGGCGCACGTGCCGGGCTTCTTTGCGGAGTTCCGACGCCACCTCGCGCATCAGGGCGGGGGCCTGGCGCGGTCGGTTGCGGACGGCGCCGCCGATCGCCCTGCCGATCAGGCGGGGCGTGAAGAGCCCGGAGGGGCGGAGTTCGTGGTTGAGCACCCGCAGCAGCTTCAGTGTCGCCTCCTCGTCGTCGGCGATCTCCCGCAGCACCTCCAAGCCCAGGAGGGGAGACGAGGGCGCTCCCATATCCGTGGCGAGCTGGAACATCGCGTAGGCGTCGCGGTCGCGCCACTGCCACCAGCGGCCAAGCTCCGCGTCGATGCTCGCGCCGCCGCCGAGGCCCGCCTCGACGGCGTCGGCGAGCCTGCTCGCCTGGCGGAAGGCGTCGGAGATGCCCTGTGCCGGGGTCGGGTCCTTGAAGTGCCCGGCGTCGCCGACCAATGCCCAGCCGGGCCCGACGGCCTCCCGCAGGTAGCCGTGCCAATTCGCCGCCACCCGAATGGGGCCGACCCGCTTCGCCCCGGCGACGATCTCGGCCAGCTCTGGCCAACGACGGAGTCCCGCCATGAATTCGCCCTCCCGGTCGGCGAGGAAGGTGTCCCGGGCTTCCATGAATGGGCAGGGCCCCGCCAGGAAGAGCCCTGCGTCGGTCGGCGTGGCGAGGAAGGCCAGCTCCCCCTTCTGCCCGAGGCGCAGGTTGCCCCCGGTGTCGGCGGCCCCTTCGAAGTAGGCCCACGAGAACAGTCGATGCGGCGGCATCACGTAGTACTCGGCCGCCCCGACCAAACCGGCCACGGTCGAGCTGCGGCCGTCGGCTCCCACCACGAGCGAGGCGCGAATCGATCCCTCCGTGGTCTCGACGCCCGCCACCCGCCCGGCCTCCGTCAGGAGACCGGTCACGGCGGTGCCCGCCCGCACCTCGGCTCCCGCGGACGCGGCCGCCTCGACGAGCAGGTGGTCGAAGGACACCCGTCGTATGCAGATCGCCGGCGCGCCAAGGTCCTTCGGATCGACTCTGGCCTCGACCCTCACGTCTTCGTTGACGAGCGTGAACTGCGTCAGCGTCACGGCGCCGGCCGCGATCACGCCATCCAACAGCCCGAGCCGGCGGAGGATGGAAACGCCACACGGTTGAATCACGTGTGTGGAGAGCGTGTCGCTCGGGAACTCCGAGCGGTCCAGGAGGCAGACGCGCAACCCCCGCCCGGCCAGCATCGTCGCCAGCGGGGACCCGGCGCAGCGCGCCCCCACGATCACCACATCGAACCGGTCATCGCTCCCGCTCAAGGCCCCGCGGATCCTGACAGCTGTCCGAATCCCCTGCCACCGGCGCCCCGGCATGCCGTTAATCGTTTCGGGGAGCGGGTAGCGGTCAGGCCAGATGACAGAGGGCCGAGTGCGGGTTGCCGCTCGAGAGCGCGTCACGGGGATCACCGATTCGCTGAAGACCACGTTCGGCTTCCCTGCCGCGCTCGCGATGTTCGTCGGACTGGTGGCGGGCTTCGGCCTGCCGTCTGTGGACGAGTGGCTGGACGTGAGCATTCCCCTCTTCGTCTTCTCGACTCAAGACGCCGCCCGCGGCATGCTGGAGACGATCGCCACGGTGACGGTGGCAGTAGCCGGCATCTCCTTCTCGGTGACCGTGGTCGCCTTTACGCTTTCGGCCAACCAGCTGAGTCCCCTCGTCCTGCGCAGCTTCCGGCGGGACAGGATCAGCCAGCTCACCCTCGCGGCGTTTCTCGGCACCTTCATCTACAGCCTGGCGGTGATGGTTCGTCTCGGCGCGCTGGGCCCGGATCGAGTCCCCAACTTGTCGATCTCCGTCGCCGCACTGCTGGCGCTGCTCTCCTTCGGGCTGTTCGCCTGGTTCATCGCGCACATCACGAGCATGCTGCAGCCCTCTTCGATCATCGCCTCGATCATCGACGACGCGCGGTCGGACGAGGGAGCCCCCTATCCGGCCGGAGTCGGCGCCGGACCGGACGAGACCTCGACCACAGCGACGATCCTGGTCGACGGTCCGGGGGCGCCGGTGAGGAGCGAATCGGAGGGATTCCTGACCGTCGTCAGGGGAGAGGAGGTGATCAGGCTCGCCCAGCAACGAGACGGCATCGTTCGCCAGCGCGCCCGCATCGGGGACTACGTCCTGCCCGGCGAGGAGCTGGCGGAGGCGTGGACGTCCTCGGGCCGGGAGGCAAGCGAGCTCGCCGATGTGCTCCAATCCTGCTTCGAGCTGGGACGACAGCGGACCCTGCCGATGGATCCGGGATTCCCGGTTCGCCAGCTCGCAGACGTGGCGCTGAAGGGCCTCTCGCCCGGCGTCAACGACCCGACCACCGCCCAGAACGCGATGGATGCGATGGCGGCACTCCTGATCCGCTTTGCCGGCTTCGGAGCGCCGTCCCGGGTGCGCACGGACGAATCGGGCAGCCCCCGCCTCCTCGCCGAGGCCCCCGATCTCGATGACCTGGTGCGTTTGGGCTTCGAGCAGGTGCGGGTCTTCGCCGCCTCCGACCCCGCCTTCCTGGTCCGCCTCCTCGATCTGCTCGCCCAGCTGCGGGAGGTCGCGAAGGGACGGGGGCTGCCTCACAACGAGATCGATCGGCAGGCATCGCTCATCGTGGACACGGCGGCCGCGGAGCTGCGGCCGGCGGACCTGGTGACGGTGAGGGAGGCATACGTCCGTCTGCACGGCCAGCGCCGATAGCCGACTCGTTTCGTCCGCGGCCATGCCTAGCCTGAGCTTGGTGATCTCCCGGGCAGCGGTGGAAGCGGTGACCAGCGCAGAGAACCTGTCGCAGGCATCGGACGAGAGCACGGGCATCATGGCGGTCCGGGCTCAGGAGGTGGTCGCAGAACTGCGCCGCCTTGAAGGATTGACGACTGGCGAGGCGAGGCGGCTGGGCCGCGAGGCGGTGATCCACGTCGGCGGCCATGTCGAGCCCATCCCCAAGGGGATGCTGCGGCCGGGCCGCCTGGTCGCGGCAGAGCGTCGCGAGATCTGGTGGGTGCCGAGCACAGCGATTCGCCGCTCGCGCTCGGCTTCCGTCAGTCCGGTTTAGCTCGTCAAATCAGTGGTAGGTGCAGTCAGGTAGGTCGTTGGACGAATGTCCGATTAGATCGACCATAGGAGGCGAAAATGCGCAGGAAGGCCACAGCGGTGCTCCTGGCGGGAGCATTCGCGCTTTCGGTGCCGGCAGCGGCATCCGCCGCCAACCCGCACGCGGGCAAGTCGGGACACTTCAAGGGAAGCTCCAACCCCTGTAAGTCGTCCACGAATAATCCGAACTGCCCGCCGTTCGGCAGATAGTCCGGAGAACAGCGCTGAGGAGAGTTCGGCGGCGGAGGCGATGTCTGTCTTCGCCGCCGCGCCACCGATTGAGTCGCGTCCCGATACCTCGGGGCGTTGCTCAGGGAATCCTGCGCTTCTTCTCGCAGCTCAGAGCGTCGGCCCGGTCGCGGCCCGGCCCTCCGTTGCAGACGTCGGGCCTGCCGCGGCCACCTATCAGGACGTCCCGATGCCCTCCTCCGAAGAGGCGGTCGGGGCCGGGCCCGCCGTCTAGGCGGTCCCTCCCGCCGTTGCCGAGGACGATGTCCGCCCCGGCGCCGCCCTTGACGAGGTCGGGCCCGGCCTGGCCGCCGAGGCGGTCCTTGCCGGCGCCCCCGACCACGCGGTCCTTGCCGCCGCCGCCGCAAATGCGGTCGTTGCCGCGCAGCCCGTAAATGCGGTCGTTGCCGCCCAGCCCCGCGATCACGTCCGCCCTTCCGGTCCCCTTCAGCACGTCCGGCCGGGCCGTGCCGACGATCGTCGCGGTCTTGCCCAGGCACTTGACAACGGGTGGGGGCGGCGGAGGCGCCGGAGCTGGGGGAGGCGGCGGAGGCGGGGGAGAGCCGGTGTTGTAGAGGACTTTCAGCGAGCGCACCAGCGGAGTGGCAGAGAACGGCGCGGCCGAGCTGAGGTCGAGCCGCACCCGCAGCGACGGATGGCTCTGCGTGGAGACCCCGCTCAGGTCGATCGTCGTGTCGCCGTTGGTGGAGAGCGCCTTGGCCGCCAGCTCCTGGATACCGTCAGCGCTCAGCACCTTGACAGTGCCGCTCGCCGTACCCGCTCCGGTCGGCGAGAACTCCTCGCCGCTCACCGTGAGCGATGCCCAGTTCGCGGCAGTCACGCCTTCGGGCGGCGAGATCTCATGGGTCGTCGCACTGCCCGCCGGGGTGAACTGCACCGGCGCGTGCTCGATCTCGACCTTGTCGAGGGCCGGGTTGCCCGACGGATCGGAGAGCCGGGCCTGCCAGCGCACGCCGCGCACCGTGAGCAGGAAGCTGAGCGCCTCGTTGGCGTTTTCGACCGTGACGGGGAAGTAATCCGACCAGAACTGGTTGCCTGAGCCGCCGCTCGAGTAGGGCTGCTCAAAGCTCATCCACAGCGTCACCGTGCTGCCGCTGGAGGTGCGGGTGATGCTGCGGAAATCGCGCACCGTGGTCGACTCGTTGCCGAGCTGGTAGGTCGCCCATCCGTTCGGTATTCCAGATACCGGTTCCGTAGGGGTCGGGAAGGCGCCTGTGGCGTGTCCGCCGCGGGTGCGTCCCGTGCGGTCGACGCCGCTCGAGAAGACGTGGACGGTCGAGCCGTCGATCAGCATCCCGGTCGGCTCGACTCCCGCCTCGTCCGCCGAGTGGGGCAGCTGGCTCGGGTTAAGAGCGACTCCCTGCCTCGTCCAGCTGACGCCGTCTTCGGAGGTCGCGTAGCAGCCGCGCTCGATCGTCCTGCCTTCGAGTTTCTCGAGGCCCGTGTAGAGCATGCGGTAGTCGCCCGCGCCGGCTTTGACCACCACCGGATCCCTGGCGCCGTTCGGATCGCAGGTCTGGCTGCCGTCGAGGGTGATCTGCGAGCCGGCTCCGAAGGGGCCATCGGGACCGTTCGCCGCGGGTGAGACGGCCCTCCCGATCGCGGTCGCCCCTCCCGAGGCGGTGCCCGTGTAGTAGAGGACGTAATCGGTGTCCTCGATGATCGACGGATGGCTGACGCCGCTGGCGTCGAAGCCGCCGCCATCGGGAGCGAGGATCTGGCTGCGTGCCGACCACGACTCGTTGTCGGGCAGCACGGTGCCCAGCTGCTCGGGCGCGGTCGCCAGCCCGATCGACTGGATCCCTTCTTTCAGGCCGGTGAAATAGAGGAAATAGTCGTCGGCTCCTCCACCGCCGTTCTGCTCGTAGAGCACGCTCGGGTCGCGCTGGCCGTCTTTGTCGAAGGCGGCTCCGTTGCCGAGCGGGAAGAGGGCGTCGCCGGCGGCTTCGGAGACGGGCACCTTCGTCCAGGTGCTGCCATCAGGGGAGGTCGCCTCGCCGAGCCTCGGCTTGAAGTCGCTGCCGCGGTTGCCCCAATAGAACCCGACGAACTTGGTCGCCGCCCCCGGAGGCTCGGCGAGCGCCAGGCCCGAGGCCTGCCTGCCATCGAAGGCTTCACCGAGGGCGCCGATGTCGAGGACGCAGCGCAGGCATTCGACCGGTCCGTCGAACCTGCTGAACGAGTTGCCGTTCTGCGAGGTCGCGAGGCCGATGCGGCTGTGGAAGTTGCCGTTCGCGTCGATCGCGTTGCCGGAGTAGTAGAGCTTGTAGGGGTCGGGGCTGCCCGGGTCCTCGAGGATGTCGGGTGAGTTGAGGTTGGAGGCGTCGAAGCGGCTCGACTGCGGGTTGAGGGTCGGGCTCGGGGCCGACCAGGAGATCCCGTCGCTCGAGTCGGCGTTCATGATCCGCGTCTGGAAGACGGGTTCGAGCGCGGTGCCGAGGTTCTTGCGCCCCGCCAGCAGCATCTCGAAGCCGCTTTGTGTCTTCCAAACCGTTGGGGCCCAGGCGCCAAATTCGTAGTTGGCGTTGGAGCCGGGATCCTCGGGCGAGATCACCTTGCCGCCCTTGGTCCAGGCGATGCCGTCGGGCGAGGTCGCGTAGGCGACCCGCCGTTTGTTCGAGTCGTCGCCCGTGTACCACATCTTCCAGGTGGTGCCGTCCCTGAGCACCGCCGGGTCGGCAGCCGCAAAGCTGTCCGGCGAGCCGGCGGACCCGTGATCGAGCACGGGGTCGGTGGGCTCGGCGGTTTCAGGGTCGTCGTGCTTGGTCCAGGCGACGCCGTCCGTCGAGGTGGCGTAGCCGATCGCCCCGAAGATCTCCCCACGGCCCGAGTACCACATCTTGTACGGGGCGCTGGAATCGCTCGAGTCGTGGATGACGTCGGGTCCGAACACTCCATGCTCGTCGAAGGCTCCGGGATCTCCCGCGAGCACCGGGGTGCCGCCGTTGGCGCGGGCCCACGTCTGACCGTCCGAGGATTCGGCGAGGAAGATGGCCGGCCCGTCACCGTCCTCCGCGGTCCCGGAGTACCACATCAGGTAGGTCGACCCGACCTTCGCGACGGCGGGATCGTCGATGTTGTCGTTATCGAGGACGGAGGCGGGCGCCGGGCTCAGCACCGGGTTGGCGCCATCGGGTTCGAGCGGTAGCAGGGTCGGCGGGAGGACGAGTCTTGCGGGCCCGCCGTTGCCGCCGCTGATGTCCGTTTCGAGGGTGCGCAACCCCACGGGCGCAAAGGGGACCGAGTCCCAGGTGATTCCGGTGTCGAGGTCGGCGGCAGTGTCCCAGGAGGTCGTGCTGGGCGTGCCGCTCGTTTTCAGCCGCAGGCCGCCGAACGTGTCGAGGGTCGTGCCACTGAGCGTGTCCAGGCACGAGGTGTCGAGGAAGCCATCGAAGTAGGCGGTGTCATCCTGCGAGCATGCGTGCGCCGCCCCCGGGAGGAGCATGGAGACAGACGCCACAAGCAGCGATGTCAGCAGAGCGCGCTTCATCGGCCCTGGGGCGCAACATCGGCTTCCGCGCTGAAACCTTGAGCGGCGCGTGGGCGGGGTCGCCTGACCGCTACTTCCCTAGTTCGGTGGGATGTTCTGGTTCAGCCGGAAGAGGTTGTCGGGGTCGTAGCGGCGCTTCACCTTCTTCAGCCGCTTGTACTTCTGCGTGCCGTAGGCGTCGCGGACCCGCTCCTCGCCCTCGCTCATCAGGAAGTTCACGTACACGCCGCCGGTGTGGTGGGGCTCGAGGGCCGACCAGAAGTCGCGCACCCACTGGCGCTCCTCGTCGAATCCCTCGGACTCCGCGGTCGCCGCCGTGATGTTGAAGGTGTAGCCCGCGCCGCGACCGGTGAAGGCCGTCTCGTCCTCGCCGACTCGCGAGACCGCCCCGCCCATCTGCCAGATCGGAAACGCCGTCAGCGGGGATCGGATGCGCAGCGAGTGCTCGACGGTGATGTCGATCACCTCGTCGCTCAGCTCGGCCACGTCGCAGGCGCGCATGTAGTACCACCGACCGTGCGGAAAGGAGGGGTCGAACATCGCCTGGTGCTCGAGGTAGGGCTTGGGCTCGCAGAGGTCCAGCACGGGCGAGCCGAAGGCCTTGAGCGGGGCGACCGCCTTTTCCCCCTCCTCCAGGGATCCCGCCCAGCAGCAGACCACGGCGACCACCAACTCGCCCTGCAGATGGGGTGGGACGAAGTCGAGCGACGGCGCCCTGCGATGGATCACGATCGTCATCAGCTCGTCCGGCGCCTCGGCGGCCCACTCCCTGTAGAAACGCAGTACCTGCGACGACTCCTCCATCGGCCAGAAGACCGGCCCGGCGAGGATCTGCGGGCCGACCTGGTTGACGCGGAACTCGAACTCGGAGACGACGCCGAAGTTGCCGCCGCCGCCGCGGATGCCCCAGAAGAGGTCGGCGTTCTCCTCCTCGCTCGCCCTCACCAGCTCGCCCTCAGCGGTGACCACCTGGGCGGAGAGAAGCTGGTCGATCGTCAGACCGTACTTGCGGTGAAGCCAGCCGATGCCCCCGCCCAGGGTGAGCCCGGCGAGGCCGGTGTGGGTGACGATTCCTGCGGGGACCGCAAGCCCGAACTCCTGCGTCGCCCGATCCAGCTCGCCGAGCAGCACGCCGCCCTCCGCCCTCGCGGTGCGGGCATCCGGATCGACGGTGATCCCCTTCATCGGTCCCAGGTCGAGGACGAGGCCGCCGTCGCAGACCGAGTGTCCAGGGAAGCTGTGCCCGCCGCCTCGGACGGCGAGGGGGAGGCCGGTCCGCCGCGCGAACCCGACGGCGGCGCTCACGTCGCTCGGGCCAGTACAGCGAGCGATCAGCGCCGGCTGCCGGTCGATCGAACCGTTCCAGACCGCCCGGTGCTCGTCGAAGCCGGCACCCTCCGGCCGCACGATCTCGCCGCTGAACGCGGCCTCGAGCTCGACCAGCGCAGAGGGGTCGAGCTTGGGCGGGCTCGCGTGCTCCATGACCGTACGATTCTGCCGATCGGGGTCGGGGCCGTCAAACCGCCCGTCTCTCAGTTGGGAGCTCGCCACCGCATCGCCTGGAAGTTGCAGGTGTTACAAGGACATGGGCAGCTATTGGCTTGATGAATTAATCGAGACGTTGCTCGACGAGCGGCGGGAGAACGTGGCGCTGGCACTGCTCGCCGCGAGTTGCCTGATGGGCATCGTCGCCATCCGGCGCCACTGACTGGCGGACTTCGGGCAGGGGAAATGGGGCGCCATGTTGGCCGCCCCTTGCCGGCGGGTAGTTCGTGCGAAGATCGAACCGATCCACGCGAGGTGGCGAGCGAGAGGAGCTGACGTGATTGAGGATCACTGGAACCGGCGCCGGACGGCGCGCGCGAGGGCGCTGATCGCGGCGTTCGCGCTCGGTCTGACGGGCCTTGCCTGGGCCGGTTGCGGAGACGACGACGGCGACACGGGGACCGTTCAGGAGCAGATCGAAAAAGGCGCCGAAGAAGCGAGGGAGGGCATCGAGGAGGGCGCCGAGGAAGCTCAGCAGGGACTCGAAGAGGGCGGGGAGCAGGCTCGCGAGGGTCTTGAGAAGGGCAAGGAGGAAGCCCAGAAGGGCCTCGAAGAGGGCAAGGAGTCGGCCCAGGAAGGCATCGAAAAGGGCCAGGAGGAAGTCGAGAAGGGGATCGAAGAAACACCGCGCTACCCCTGAGCCTGTGTGGCGGCGATGAAGCTGGGTCGCCTCCATCTCTTCGTCGCCTTCTCCTTCACGGTGATGGCCGACCCGGTCTCCTCGGTCGCCTACGCGATCGAGGCGACCCTGAGAGCGCTCGACGGCGAACTCGCCCACCTGGTCGCGACGATGGGCCTTGTGGTGGGGATCGTGGTCGTCATCGCAGCGACCTACCACCAGCTGATCGGGCGCTTCCCCTCCGGCGGCGGCGGCCCCGAGGCGGTCGGCGAGGCCTTCGGAGAGGGCTGGGCATTCGTGCCCCTGGGCGCGCTTCTTGTCGACTTCACGCTGACCGTTGCGGTCAGCTGCGCCGCCGGCGCGGCGGCGCTGATCGCCTACGCGCCTGATCTGGCCGACGCCCGCCTGCCGCTCGCGCTTTCCCTCGCGGTCGCTGTCGCCGCGGGAATCCTGTTCGGCCATCGCGGCAGGGTGGGCTTCGCGGTCGCCACCCAGGCATTCCTCCTGGCGGCGGCCGCGATCATCGTGGCCGGCGTGTTCGCCGACCCGGCTCCGGCTCCGAACGGGGGTCCGTCACCCGAGGGGGGCGAGCCGTTTATCGCAAACGCTTCCCTGATCACCGTGCTGGCCGCGCTGCCGCTCGGGATGGCGCTGGCGACTGGCGTCGAGGCTCCGTCCAACGCGATCGCCCAGCTGCCCCAGCTTCGCGACCGGGGTCGGCGTCGCTTCGGCCGCCTCACCCTCTGGCTGATGGTGGCCCTGGTCGGCGCGCTGACGCTCAGCTTTGCCGCACTGGCGGTCCACCTCGGCATCACCGTTCCCGGCGAGGACTCGACGCTGCTCGCGGATGTTGCCAGGAGGGCGGTGGGCGACGGAGCGCTCCTGGCCGGCTTTCAGGCGGCCAGCGCCCTACTCCTGCTCGCCGCGGCCGCCTCCTCCTACCTGGCCGGCTCCGGTGTGCTGAAGGCGCTCTCGGCCGTCGGCCTCGACGGGCGCAGGGGTCTGCTGCCGGAGCCGTTGCACCGCCAGAACCGCTACCTGGTTGGGCATTGGGGGGTGATCGTCGTCCTGGCAGCCGCATCCGTGATGATCGTCGCGGCTGCCGGCCACGAGCAGGACCTGGTCCAGTTCTACGCGGTCTCCGTCTTCGCCAGCTTCCTCGCGGCGACGCTCGGCTGCGCGCGGCTCGCCTACCGCGACGGCCAGATCGTCGCCATGGCGGTGAACCTGGTCGGGGCGGCCCTGGTCGCGCTGATCCTGGCGCTCAACCTGACCCGGCTCGACTCGGCGATCGCCCTGGGCGGATCGCTTTGCATCGCCCTCTACCTCTGGCTCCTCTGGGTCGCACGTGGACGCCCCGGTGGAGTCATCCGGGCGGCGGCGGGGTAGCGAGTGCCTACCCTGTGGCAATGGCCGAAAACCGGGATCTTGACGAGTTCGAAACCTTGGTCGCGGACGCGATCGACGCCCTTCCGGTCGAGTTCCAGAAGGTGCTGGAGAAGGTGCCCGTCGTGGTCTCCGAGCTCGGCACCGAGGCGCGCGCCTACGGGCACTACTTCGGCGACGGGGTGGCGCGGGAACGCTACGAGGACCGCATCGTGATCTACCGGGACACGCTCGAACGCGATTTTGGCCATGATCAGGAGTTGCTCGCCAAGCAGGTGGAGCGCACCCTGCGCCACGAGCTCGCGCACCACCTCGGCTGGGGAGAGCGGGGCGTGGGGGGCCTGGGTCTCTGACCGATGTAGCCCTGCACTTCGCGCCCCATCCCGACGACGAGCTGATCGGGGCGCCGGCCACCCTGATGGCGCTCCGCGACGCCGGGTTCACGATCGTCAACGTCGCATGCAGCCTGGGCCGGCCGGGCCAGCACGCGCGGCGCGAAGCGGAGCTGCAGGAGGCCTGCCGGCGAGCGGGTTTCGAGCTGCGCCTGCCCGAGGAGCCGGTCTCCATCTCCGGAGACGTGGATGAGCAGACCGCGCAGGCGGAGCTGACCGCGCTCGTGCTCGAGGCGCTTGCCCGGGAGGAACCGCGCATCGTCGTCTCGCCAGGGCCGGCGGACCGCCATCACGGGCACCGCCTCGTCGCTCTCGCGGTGCGCGACGCGATCATCGAGCATGGCACCTCGGATGCTGCTCCCCGCTGGTGGATGTGGTCGCTCTGGGGCTCGCTTCCGCAGCCGACGATCGGCACGCGCTTCGGCGCAGGGCGCCTCGAGGAGATCCTCACCGCCCTCGCGGCCCACCGGGGCGAGCTGGCGCGCAACGACTACCGCCGCTTCGTCCGGGCGCGGGCCGAGATGAACGCGAGCCTGGCCGCCGAGCTGCTGTTCGGCTTCGGGGCGCCGGTCCCGACCGACATCAGCTACGTCGAGCTGCTCACCGAGGTGGCGCTGAGGGGAAGCCGCTGGATGCTCGGAACCCCTGGCTGGCTCGACCCGGAGGACCCTCTCCAGGAGCCGAGCGGCGTCGAGGCGGTCCTCGACTAGCGCACCCTGCAGAAGCGGGTCAGCCTGGTGTCGAAGACCTGGCCGTTGGAGAAGACGAACTTGCCGCGGATGAAGGTGAACGGGCCGCCGCCGAAGCCGGGCGGCGCGGCGCAGCGGGCGCTGAGGTAACTGCGCGGCTTGCCTCCGAAGCGGAACCTCCTGTCGAAATGGAGCGAGAGCTCGCTGACGTAGCCGAGGTCAGAGGCGATCGAGGGGATGGTTGCGGTGAACACGGTGCCGAAGCCGCCGCGCTGCGGTCGCAGGATGCGGAAGGTGAGGACGATCGTGTTCGTCACCGGCCGCGAGCCGTAGATGTGGAGCAGCAGCACCGGGCGGCGCCCCTTCCTGGCGTTGAAGGCGAGCGTCCTGCCCTCCACCGGGAACTCGGCGTTGGAGAAATCGACGTTGGCGCGGAATCGTCCCCGCCCGACGAGCGCTCGCCCGCAGCGCGCGATCGCATCGGCGCTGGTCGTCGACTGGAGCTGCCCCGGCTCGCAGGTCGGAAGGCCGCGGGTGAACACGCGCCCGTAGCGGTTTACGCCGATCGAGAGGCGGCGAAGCTCCGGCGGCCTGCTCCCGTCCACCGACGCCAGCGACCCCGAGAACTGGACCCGCACCGGCGCCGCGTGATCCCGGGGCAGCGTCTTGGGGGTGAAGCGGCCGGTGAAGTTGAGGCGCAGGTTGCCTCGCTGAAACAGCTCGGCCTGGGCCAGCCCGGCACCGAGCAGGATCGTGGCAAGCGCCCCTATGCAGGCAATACGTCGCATCGCTACAGCCAGTCTAGGTGGGGGCGGCGGGTGCGAAGTTAGGGTTTCGAGAGGACTCCGGACATCGCCTTCAGGCCGATGTCCATGCCGCGCCAGAAGTTGCCGCCGTGGAACGGCTCTCCGCGGCCGAATCGCCAGGGAACGGAGAACCCCAGCATCTTCTTGCCGAGCCGCCAGGCCTTCGAGGTCCCGACCCTGTAGTCACCGTCGGAGTCCAGGCGGACCTCGATGGGGCGCTCCGGATCGCCGGTCAGCCGCAGCGGAACCTGGGCAAAGGTCGCCTTGTCGTACTGCTCCATAACGCACATGCTGACCGGGTCGAAGCTGACCTCGGGCTGCTCCCCGAGCAACTCAGCCGCCAGGTGGGCTGCCGCGGCATCCGCCTGCAGGAAGGCGAGGAACGCCTGCTTGACCGGGAAGTCGCCGGCATCGCCGACCGCGAAGATGTTGCTGTGGTCGATCAGCCGCCGGCTGCCCAGCTCGGTGGCGAGGAAGCCGCGCTCGTCGGCCGCGAGGCCGGGGAACTGGGTCGACGCGACGTAGGGCGGGAAGGCGACCAGCAGGTCGTACTCGAGCTGCGTGCCGTTCCTGTAGGTGACGGCTCCGGGATCGACCCGCTCTACCACCCAACCCGAGTGGCCCTCGATTCCGCGCCGCTCGAACTCGCCGGCCGCGACCTCGTGCAGGCGCGGGCCGAAGGCCTGGATGAAAGTGGTCTCGAAGGTCGACCAGGTGATCTCGACACCCTCGCGCGCCCCCTTGCGCCGCAGCCAGGTGTCCAACATGAAGACGATCTCGTACAGGGGGCCGGCGCACTTGTTGTTGGGCGGGACGAGGAAGAGGACGCGCTTGCGCTCGGCGGAGCCATCGCCCGCGAGCAACTCCTCGAAGGCGCCGCGCAGCCGCAGCATGTCGTCCAACTCCCAGGTGCTGATCGCGTGCTCGGCCAGCCCGGGGACCTCCTCGGCCCGCATCCCGGCGCCGGTCGAGACGACCAGGAAGTCGAAGGGAAGCGAGCGGCCGTCCAGCTCCACCGTGCGCGCATCGGGGTCGATCCCGTGGGCGCGGGCCTCGATCAGCTCGATTCCCTTGCGAGCGGCCGGCCTCGCCAGCGGCACCCTCAGCCGCTCCGGGTCGAGCCCGAAGGGCACGTAGATCGAGTTGGGTTTGAAGACGAAATGATCGCGCTCGGAGACAAGCGTGATCCGCACCCGGTCGCCGGCCACCATGCGCAGGTAGAAGGCGGTCTCGAGGCCGCCGAAGCCGCCACCCAGCACCACCACGCGGGCGGCGGCAGATCCGGCATTCGGCGGGGCGCCTTGCACGAGCAGAAGTTCTCAGCTCGGTACCACCGGCCGCATCCGCAGCCCGCCGCGCATCGAGGTCGGTGGTTCCCCGCAGGCGCCGGCGCGCCTACCGGCTCACCCTGCACCTCCCGGTCACAACCCGGCTGATCACCCTTCCGTCAGCGAGGTGATAGGTCCCTTTCGCAGCCGCGAACACGGCGCTGCCGAATCCCTTCGGGGCCGGGCAGCTGGCGGTGATCAGGCTGTGCTTTTTGCCGCGGTAGGTGTATCGGCGGTGAAGGTTGAGTTCGAATCCCGTCACGTGCCCCCAGTCTTCGCCGACGTTGGGCAGCAACAGCGACATGGTGGTGTCGAAGGCCCCCGGGGCGGACCTCTGGAACCTGAGGGTGAGCACGTTGGAGGTTGGCACCGGTTCCCTGCCGAAGATATGGGCGAGGATGACCCGGCGGCCTTTCTGCCGGGAGAAGAAGGCGAGCATCCGCCCGCGGGCGGGGAAGGGCGCCTGGCTGGGGATCGCGATGTGGGCGCTGAACCGACCGGAGCCGACCACTGAGTCGCGGCAGGCGGCAAGCGCCGCGGCGGACGTGCGCGCGTCGATTGCGCCCCTGCGGCAGGCCCGCAGCCCCCGAGTCGAGACGTTGCCGAAGCGGTTGATCGCGATGGTCAGCCGCCGCAGCTGCGGCGGGGGTTTGCCGTCCGTCGTCCAGAGCCTTCCCTTCAGGTGCAGGGCGACCGGGGCCGGCTCGCTGCGCGGCAGGGATCGCGGCTCGAGCCGGCCCTTGAAGGTAGCGCGCACGTTCGCCCCGCCGAACACGTCGGCGTCCGCAACCGATGCGGCGAGCATCGCCGCCGCCGCGACGACCAGCACGACTCTCCTCACTCCCCGCATTACGGTCACGATAACGCCGCCGCGCCGTGGACCCATCGGGTCTAGGGTTCGTCCTGTCGCAAAGGAGGAGAGAGTGAAGTCACACACCGCGTACATGACCTTCGAGACCCGTGAGCGCCGCGAGCTGATCCGGATCACCGAGGAGGTGCAGGCCGCGGTCGACGCGGCCGGGATCTCCGAGGGCATGGTCCTCGTCTCGGCGATGCACATCACCGCCGGGGTTTGGGTGAACGACGACGAGCCGGGTCTCCACGAGGACACGCTCGAATGGCTCGACAAGGTGGCGCCGCCGAGCTGGAAGCCGGCGGCCGATCGGGTGGCCGAGGAATTGCTGCCCGAGGGCGGCGACTACCGCCACCACCGCGGGGGCGAGGACAACGGCGATGCCCACTTCAAGAACCTGCTGGTCCACCACCAGGCGATCGTCCCCGTCACGGATGGACGCCTCGACCTCGGCCCCTGGCAGCAGGTCTTCTACTGCGAGTTCGACGGGCGGCGGCCGAAGCGCCTGGTGATCAAGGCGATGGGGGAGTGAGAGTCCGTTCCGTGCTCTGCCGCGGATAGGGGGAGAACACGGAAGGATCAGCTGTCGCGGGGGCCGTCACCGGGGTGCGTGACGCGTTCGGCGCGCTGGCGCACCTCTTCGGCGGCTTCGCGGGTCGCTGCGACCGCCTCCTGGGTCGCCGCGGCGACCCCCTCGCTCGGCTTGCCGCCGACGATGTCGCGGAAGGCGTTCTTGAAGCGCTCGGTGCGGCGGTCGGGCCGGAATCTGGCCTCGGCCTTCGCCTGCTTCGCAGGGCGCCGCTCGCCGTAACGGCGCCGCGCCCAGGGCGAGCCTGGCTTGCCGATCCGGATCGCGCCGTAAAGCGCCACCGGGAGGAAGAAGAAGCCGATCGTCCCGTGGAGCATCCGTTTCTTTGCGAAGCAGATCGCCACGATCCCGAAGACGATCGCAGCGGCGAAGATGCTGCCGAGGGTGTGGTCGAGCGAGTCGGTCTCGAAGCTGAACGGGCTGAAGCCGAGCAGAACCAGGCCCATCGCCGCGGCGGCGATCACGGTCGCGTCGATCGAGACGCGACCCTCCTCGGCCCAGTAGACGTCCTCGAGGTAGATCCAGAGGGCGAACTCGTCGATGGTCAGCCCGGCGCCGACCCCGAAGAGGAGGGCGCAGATCTCCGCCCAGGGACTGTCGCCGAGCACGGTGAAGCCCACCGTCCCGGAGATCATCATCGTGACGATCCCGAACACGAGGTGATGGAGGTGGACGCCGCTCTCGCTGACCACACTTCCGGGCCACCAGGGCACGCGGGGGCTTCGCATCAGCCGCGTGCTCATCCGGATGAAGGCGAAGGAGAGGATGAAGCCGACCAGGACGAGGAACAGACCCTGCTTTTCTTCGTCCAGTATCTGGTCCTGCCAGAAGTCGGCGAATATCGAGGCGGTGCTCATGCGCGGACCGGGGACGAGTGTAGCCGGGGGCCCCGGCCCTCCTTTTCCCTGATCAGGGTGACGGTGATCAGCACCGCGGCGACCGCGAAGAAGGGCGTGAGGGCGAGGCTGGTCAGCACCTCCGAGAGCCAGTGGGAGATGAATACGTCGCCGAGCAGGTCGTCGGAGAGCCTCGTCGCGACCCCGGCGATCGACTCACCCACGATGCCGATCGGCAGCAGCACCGAGAGCACCGTCCAGAACCTGCGGCGGACCAGTCGCACGCTGCGGGTCAGGGCGGCTCGCACGCCTCGGCCCTCGATCTCGACCACTGGTGCGGCCAGGGCGAGCCAGACGAAGACGGCGAGGCCGGGCAGCACGAGCAGGAGCACGCCGATCGCCACCAGCACGCCATAGATCACATCGACGGCGATCAGCCGCCGGTAGCGGATCGATCGGGCGATCTCGCGCAGCGAGGGAGGTCGGTCGTCGTGGCTGTGGGTGAGCGATGCCGCCACCACGCCGGTGTAGAACACCTCGCCCAGCAGGCTCGAGATGCCGAGGACGAGCAGGACGCCCCCGGTGCCGATCAGGGTCAGGAGGCTCTCGCTGCCGAAGTCTTCGAGGTCGGCGTTGACGGTGAGCGCGTTGATCAGGCCGAGCGGGACGAAGACGATCAGCCCCAGCAGCAGCAGGGACGGCGCCCAGCGCCGGTAGATACGCCAGATCCCGAGGTAGGCGCCGCGTGGCGTCAGCCGCTCGTCCACGCTAACGGCGCCGCCGTCTCCCGGCCGGCCTGCGGCCGCGCTCCTCCAGCTTCGAGCGCGAGGACTCGCCCGCGGGCACGCGCTTCACCTCGCGCAGGTCGGGCAGCAGCAGCTCTTCGGCGCAGCGCCGGTGCCAGTGATGGTGTTCGGTCCCGCCGAGGCGGAGCACGTACTGGGCGACAACGTGCTCGGTGCCTATCTCGATCTCCCCGTGGCAGCCGGGGCAGCGGTACAGCTTCTGGGAGATGCTGCGGATCAGCCAGGCCTCGTTGCCCTCCTCGTCGTAGCCCCTCAGGCTCCAGCGGATGCTGGGCAGCCCGGCGCTGCCGCTCATCGTTGCGCGGAGAGCCAGGCGAAGCCCGCGGCCATCGCGAGGTTGGCCACCCCGGCCAGGCGCAGGCCGAGCTTGGCGCCCGGCCTGCTGACCGCCGGGGACTCCGACCAGAGGGCGTCGGTGGCGATCTCGGTCCCGCGCAACCAGGCCAGGGCCCACCAGTCGCGCCGCTCGCCGCGCGCCGCCGCGATCGTGTGGGCCGCCGCGAAGGTGAGCCAGATGGGGCCGCAACGACGGAACAGGTGCTCGGCGTCGGGGGAGGGCTCGTCGTGCCCCAGCACGCGCAGGGTGGCCGCCGGGGCCGCGATCGCTGCCGAACCGAGGATCACGTCGAAGGCGATCATGTTGCGGTTGGTGAGGAGGAGCGCGTGTTCCAGGGTCATGTGCAGGTGCATCCAACCAGATCGGAAGGGAAAGCAGGCGGTCCGGCGAAATGGACCGCCGTGACCAAGACCGCGACGAAACCACCCCAGCTCAAGAGTCTTTCTCAGTACATCCAGGAACGGTTCGACGAGTTCTCGCGCTCACAGAAGGACGTCGCCCGCTACATCGTCGATCACCTCGACGAGGCTGCTTTCCTCACCGCCGAGGAGCTGGCCAGGAGAGCGAGCACCTCGTCATCCACGGTGGTGCGCTTCTCCCAGGCCCTCGGCTTCGAGGGATACCCCGAGCTCCAGCAGGCCGCGATCGAGGAGTACCGAAATACGGCGGTCTCCAACGGCTCCACCGCCTCCGGCGCTCTCTTCTCTTTTGATCACACGGAGCTGGAGGGGTCGCTCAGCGCCGATCACTCGAACCTTGAGGAAACCGCGCGGAACCTGACCCGCGAGCAGGTGGACGGGGCGGTCGCGGCGCTCGCCGAAGCGCAGCGCGTGGTGGTCGTCGGCGTCGATCAGATGGCCTTCTTCGCCAGCTACCTGCGACACATGCTCAGCCTCCTGGACATTCAGGCCGAGATCGTCGCCAGCACCGGCGGCGAGTCGCTGCAGCGACTGGGCCGGATCGACGAGGAGACGCTGGTCATCGTGCTCTCCTCGGGGCGAGCCCACCCGCTGCTGCTGCGGGCGATGAAGCTCGCGCTCCACCGGCGGGCTCGCACCCTGGCGATCTCCGACGCCTCGATGTCGGAGGTGGGGGAGCACGCCGAGCAGACGCTCTACTTCTCCTCCAACAGCCCCTCCTTCGTCCGCTCCAGCACCGCGCTGATGGCGCTCGTCCAGGCGCTGGCCCACGGGCTCTACGCGCGGGACGAAGCGGCCCACAAAGACCGCATCCGGGCGTTCAAACTGAAGTAGCGCGCCTGCGTCCCGATACCACCCGCAGGCACAAGCCACGCTGCCGGCCGGTAGGCACGCCTGGCCACGTAAGATGCGAAGCGATGGCTGAGCGTGCGACATGGCGTGTCAAGACCGGCCTCGCCGAGATGCTGAAAGGCGGGGTGATCATGGACGTGGTCAATCCCGAGCAGGCGCAGATCGCCGAGCGGGCGGGCGCCTGCGCGGTGATGGCCCTGGAACGGGTTCCCGCCGACATTCGCAGGGACGGCGGCGTCGCGCGAATGTCGGACCCCTCGATGATCAAGGGAATCCAGGAGGCGGTGACGATTCCGGTGATGGCGAAGGCGCGGATCGGGCACTTCGCCGAGGCCCAGGTCCTTCAGGCCCTCGAAGTCGACTACATCGACGAGTCCGAGGTCCTCACCCCTGCAGACGAGCACAACCACATCGACAAGCTCGCCTTCGAGGTGCCGTTCGTCTGCGGCGCGACCAACCTCGGTGAGGCTTTGCGGAGGATCGGCGAGGGGGCGGCGATGATCCGCTCCAAGGGTGAGGCCGGAACTGGCAACGTGGTCGAGGCGGTCCGTCATATGCGCGAGATCACCAGCGGGATCAAGCGCCTCGCGCAGCTGCGCCCCGAGGAGTTGGCCGGTGCGGCGAAGGAGCTTCGCGCGCCGCTCGACGTGGTGCGGGCGGTGGCCGAGGCCGGCCGGCTGCCGGTGCCGCTGTTCTGCGCCGGGGGGATTGCAACCCCGGCCGACGCGGCGCTGATGATGCAGCTGGGCGCGGAGGGCAACTTCGTCGGCTCGGGGATCTTCAAGAGCGCGGACCCGGAGCGCCGTGCCAAGGCGATCGTCGAGGCGACAACCCACTACCTGGACCCAGAGCGCGTGGCGGCGGCCTCGACCGGTCTCGGAGAGGCGATGCCCGGCCTCGAGATCGCGGAGCTGGCCGCTGCCGAAGAGCTGCTCCAGAACCGCGGTGCCTGAGCTGCGGATCGGCGTCCTGGCGATCCAGGGCGGGTTCGAGGCGCACCTGCGGATGCTCGCCCAGCTCGGCGCCGAGCCGAGCGAGGTCCGGGCGCCCGGGCAGCTCGCCGGACTGGACGGGTTGGTCATCCC
>DASUUD010000153.1:0-4167 GCA_036374255.1 Solirubrobacterales bacterium
CAGGGTCCGTGTCGCCGTCGTCGGCGTCGGCAACTGCGCCAACTCCTTCATTCAGGGCGTCCAGTACTACAAGGACGCCGATCCCGCCGATCAGGTCCCGGGCCTCATGCACGTCGATCTCGGCGGCTACCACGTGCGCGACGTCGAATTCGTCGCCGCCTTCGACATCGACGTGGAGAAGGTCGGCAAGGACCTCTCCGAGGCGATCTGGTCGGGTCAGAACGACACGATCAAGTTCGCCGACGTGCCCGAGCTGGGGGTCAAGGTCGAGCGCGGGATGACCCACGATGGCCTCGGCAAGTACCTGAAAGAGAAGATCACCAAAGCGCCGGGCGAAACCGCCGACGTGGTCGGGATCCTCAAGGAGACGAGGGCGGACGTGCTGGTCTGCTACCTGCCGGTCGGCTCCGAGGAGGCGACCAAGTGGTACGTCGAACAGGCGCTGAAAGCCGGCGTCGGCTTCGTCAACTGCCTGCCCGTCTTCATCGCCCGCGAGGACTACTGGGACAAGCGCTTCGAGGAAGCGGGGCTGCCGATCATCGGCGACGACATCAAGTCCCAGGTGGGGGCGACGATCGTTCACCGCCAGCTCGCCCGCCTCTTCCACGACCGCGGTGTGCGGATGGAGCGGACCTCGCAGCTCAACGTCGGCGGCAACATGGACTTCTACAACATGCTCGAGCGCGAGCGGCTCGACTCGAAGAAGATCTCCAAGACGAACGCCGTCACCTCGATCATGGGCCACGAGCTGCCCGAGGAGGACGTTCACGTCGGCCCCTCCGACTACGTGGCCTGGCTCACCGACCGAAAGTGGGCCCACATCCGGATCGAGGGCAAGGCGTTCGGCGACGTGCCGCTCAACGTGGAGCTGAAGCTCGAGGTCTGGGACTCGCCCAACTCGGCCGGCGTGGTGATCGACGCAGTGCGGATCCTCAAGCTGGCGCTGAACAACGGCATCGCCGGCCAGCTCGACGGCCCCTCCAGCTACCTGATGAAGTCGCCGCACACGCAGCGGCCCGACGACGAGGCGCGCGAGCAGACCGAGGAGTTCATCGCCACCTACGCGCGCGGCAAATCGCCCGTCGCCGGGGCTGCGAAGGCCGAGCCGGCCAAGCAGCGGGCCAAGTCCTGAGGGAGCCCGCGGGCGGGGGCTCTCAGGCCCACGGGATGGCCTTATCCTGCCTTTCAAGTGTCGGCTGAGCCCCTCGCGATAGCCCAGGTCACGCCCCACCGGCGGACCACGGTCAACCCGGTCAACGAGTTCGTCCGGCGGGTCTGCGAGGAGCTGGAACGCCGCGGCCACCGGGTGCTGCTGCTCGCCGCGGGCGACCCCGTCAAGAAACTGCTGGCGTCCAACTCCCTCGACATCGTCCACGTTCACGAGCCCTTCGCGCCCAGCGTCTCCTCGGCGGCGCTGCGGCACTCCTTCTCGCTCAACGTCGCGACCTTCCACGCGCCGCAGGATCGGGTTCTCTCGACCCAGGTCGCCCGGCCGCTGGTCGAGATCTTCTTCGGCCGCCTCGACGCCCGCACCGTGGCCGCCCCGGCCACCGCCGTGCTCCTGGAGCGCTACTTCCCCGGCCCCTACGAGCTGGTCGAGCCGGCCGGACCGGGCCGCGACTGGGCCCGCGTGGCGGACGAGCTGGAAGCGATCTACCGCCGCCTTGTCGCCCGCCGCCACGACGAGACCGGCAACGAGGAGGTGCGGCGGCGGATCGAGAGGCGGCCGCTGATCGAGGTCGACCTGCACATGCACACCGACCACTCGCCCGACTGCGCGACTCCGGTCGAGGTGCTGCTGGAGACCGCCCGCGACCGGGGCCTCGGGGCGATCGCGGTCACCGACCACAACGAGGTCTCCGGGGCGCAGGAGGCGCGGCGTATCGCCGAGCGCATGGACGGCATCAAGGTGATCGTCGGCGAGGAGGTGAAGACGGCCGAACAGGGCGAGGTGATCGGCCTCTTTCTCGAGAAGAAGATCCCGAGGGGGATGACGATGGCGGAGACGATCGCCGAGATCCGCCGCCAGGGGGGCCTCGTCTACGTCCCCCACCCCTTCGACCGCTTCCACTCGGTCCCCGACTACGAGCATCTGCTGGAGATGGTCGAGGAGATCGACATCCTCGAGATCTTCAACCCGCGGGTGGCGCTGACCTCGTTCAACGAGGAGGCGGAGCGGTTCGCCCGCAAGTACCGGATCGTTCCCGGCGCCGGCTCAGACAGCCATGTCGCACAGGCGCTGGGCAGCGTGCGGATGCGGATCCACGACTTCGACGGCCCGGGGGAGTTCCTGGAGGCGATGCGCGACGCCGACATCACGCGCAAGCACAAGAACCTGGTCTACGTGCAGGCGCTGAAGCTGCTGCAGACGACTGGGCGTCCGAAGGCGCCGAAGCGCCGCGTGCCCGACGCGAAGCCGGTGCGCGGCGGGCGCCCGCGAAAACGACGTTCGGCGGGGGCGGGGCGGACAGGCAAGAGCTGATGCAGACGCGGCGCGCTGGAGGAGCCGCGCCCGGCTCGTCAAAGAGATCGCCCAAGGTGCCGGCGACGGACGACGAGATAAAGGAGAAGTACCTCGAGCGGGCGATCCGCGAGCTCAACAGGCTGACGCATGAGCTGCAGGAGTGCCCGCACTGCCCGCGCGGCAAGCTGATGCCGGTGCTGGGCTCGGGGCATCCCCAGGCCGACGTCTTCATGGTCAAGCACGCCCCGGGGGTCGCCGAGATCGAAGAGGGCGTCGCCTTCTACGGACGGGCCGGCAACGCGCTGATGAAGAGCTTCAAACGACTCGGGATCGACCCCCTGGTCGTCTACGGCTCCCTCTGCGTCAAGTGCCCCATCGCCGAGCCCGATCTCGCCGCCGAGGAGTGCGTGCGGCGCCTGGTCGAGGAGATCGCGATCGTGCAACCGAAGATCCTGGTCGTGATGGGCGAGCCCTCGCTGCGCGTGGTCAACGGCCTCGAGCTGCCGCTGTCCCGCCCCCTCGAGCCCCGCGAGGGCGAGGTCCAGGCCTTCACCCCCACCATCGATGCCCTCTACACCCCCGACATCGACGAATCGCTCGACGAGGAGAGCGCCAAGCAACGCTTCTGGCGCGCCTTCAAGGTGCTCGGCGACTGGTACGAGGACCTGCCGCCGTACTGAGCGGGGCGGAGGTGGTTGGCATGCCTCCTTCGCCGCTGGGTTTTCGCCAGTCGCGTCTCCGTCTCTCGGCTGGGCATGGGGCGAAAACAGGACGCCGCGGCTCAGGAGGCATACCAACCACCTCCACGCCGCACGTTCCGTCTGCATAGGTCCGTCTGCATCAGGGACCCGCTCAATCCGGCGCTGTCTTGGGGATGCGTGCTCCGTTTACCACCGTATAGGGGGCAAATGGAGCGCAGGTGCCTGGCCCTACGGGGCGGCGGCCTCGGCGAGGGCGGTCATCGCCTCGACCGTGGCCGAGGCGAGGCCCCGGACGACGACGGAGTCGAGGGCCGTGTAGGCGGCTAGCGCCTTTTGAGCCTCAGCGGAGTCCGCCGCGGCGACGCCGACCGTCCCCTCGGGCTCGCCCAGCCTTGCGAAGTGGTTGCGGTAGCCGTCGTGCAGGTCGCGGTAGAAGGACTCCTCCTTGGCGAGGCGCTGGGTCGCGTCGGGGCCGACCGCGGTGCGGACGTATCCGAAGACCGGCGGGGCCTCGCGGCCGGCCTCGGCGGCGCCGGACTCGACCCGCTCGCGGGAGCCGGCGGCGAACTCGGGGGTCATCCAGTTGAAGAAGGCGCCGTCGTACTCCGCGCCCGCCAGGGCGCACATCTTCGGGCCCATCGCGGCGAGTACCAGCCGCACGCCCGGAAGCCGCTCCCGCAGCTCCGGCAGCGACTCGCGCATCCGGGTCAGCGGCCGCTCCGAGAAGCCGGCGCCGATCCCCAGCCAGAGGCGGCCCGGATCGAGCGCCAGCCGCTCCACGTCGGCGGCGATCTGCTCGGGCGGGGTGCGATCCAGCGCGATCACGGCGACTCCCAGCTCGATCTCCGGCGCCGCGAGGGCGAACTCGGCCAGGGTCTCCAGACCCTTCGCGCCCGGATGGTCGTTCGACCACATCGATGCATAGCCCAGCTCGGCGCAGCGGGCGGCGAGCGGCCGCGCCACCTCGGGGCCGAGCCCCGCCGCCACCCCGAAGCCCCGGCT
>DASUUD010000154.1:0-4284 GCA_036374255.1 Solirubrobacterales bacterium
CAGACGACGACGAGCCCCAGGACGAGCAGATTCACGACCAGGTTGAGGCCGTCGTTTGAGATGCCGAAGATCGCTGTCGTCATGGCTGCGCACCCGCCAGAGGGAGCGGTGAGTGTACTTCGCCGGTCGCTTTATGAACCCTGTCTAGGTCAAAGAAAGAGCCTGCCGAAGAGGTAGCCGAGGCCGAAGAAGACGAGGATCACGGTCGCGACCACAGCGGCCACCAGAGCCATCATCGACAGGAGTTCAGACCCGGCCCTGCGATCCATGCCTCAATCGTCGCATAGTTCGGAGCGACCGAGGGCGCCGCGAGCCGGCGAGATTAGGTAGTGGGAGCCGGTCACGAGGAGGATGCCGCCGCGCACCTCGCGAGCGAGGACGAGCGCGTGGGAGAGGGCGGCCTCGAGGCGGGGCTCCGCCTCGGCGGGCAGCTCTCCGGCCGCACAGGCGGCGGCCAGCTCGGCGGCCGGGATCGAGGCGGCGCCGGGCCGCCCGACGGCCATCAGCGCCTCCGCGGGAAGCTCGGTGCACACCGCTCGCTCCAGCGCCGGCGCGAGAGCCCCGATCGCGGCCGCCGCATCCTTGTCGCGGAGCATCGCCAGGCAGGCGATCACTGGCCCGCCGCCGATCTCCGGCAGCGCCTCGGCCAGCGCCGCAGCGCCGTCGCGGTTGTGGGCGGCGTCGAGGAAGGAGGGTGGTGCTTCGCATACCCGCTCGAGCCGGCCCGGGATCGAGATGCGGGCCGCGACCTCAGCGACCCGCTCGGCATCCAGGTCGCCGAGGAACGCCTCGGCGGCCGAGCGGGCGAGCGCGAAGTTTCGCCGCTGAAAGCGCCCCAGGACACGCAGGCGAATGCCGGGGCCGGGATCCTCGGGAGCGACGATCAGCCTCGCGCCCCGCTCCTCGGCGGTCCGCTCGGCCAACGCTCGGACCGCAGCCGAGACCCGGCCGATGACGAGTGTCGAGTGGTCCCGAAGGACCGCGAGCTTCTCGGCCGCGATCTCCTCCTCCGTCTCGCCGAGCCACTCGGTGTGATCGAGGCCGACCGAGGTGAGCACCGTCACCCGTGAGGGGATCGTGTTGGTGGCGTCGAGCCTGCCCCCGAGCCCCGCCTCGATCACCGCCGCCTCGACCCGGGCCGCCGCCAGGGCGACGAAGCTCGCGGCGGTCGCCAGCTCGAACTGGGTCACCGCCTCCCCCGCATCCAGTCCGCGGTTGACCACCCCGGCGGCCTCGGCGACCCGGGCGACCGCGGCGGCGAACTCGGCATCGCCGATCTCCTCACCGCGCACCAGGATACGTTCCCGCCAGCGCTCGATGTGCGGCGACACGGTTGCCCCGGTGGAAACTCCATGGGCCTCGAGCAGCGCCGCGATCATCCGCGTCACCGACGACTTGCCGTTCGTCCCCACGACATGGATGGAGGCGAAGCGATGCTGGGGCATCCCGAGCAGGGAGTTCAGCCTGTGAATCCGCTCGAGCCCGAGCCGCCAGCCGATCGGCTCGAGCGAACCGAGATACTCCTCGGGGCCCGTGGCGACTATTCGGCCAGCTCCTCCAGCTCGGCGCGGTAGCGGGCCAGCTTCTCCCGCTCCTCCTCCACAACTTCGGCCGGCGCCCGCTCGACGAAGCGCCGGTTGCCGAGTTTGCCCTCGGCGCGGGCCACCTCGGAGCGCAGCTCCTCGCGCCGCGCCTCCAGGCGCTCGCCGACCGCGCCGGCGTCGATCTCCGGCGTGGCGAGCACCTTCACCGGGCCCACGGCGGCGACCGGCTCGCCGCCGTCCTGCTCGAAGGAGAAGCGCGCCAGGCGCCCGACGAACTCACGCGGCTCCGCCCCCTCGACACGGGCGGGCAGCACCGTGGCGGCGGGGGCCTCGACCAGGTCCCTCCAGGCGCGCAGGCGACGGGTCAGCTCAATCCCGGCGCGTACCTCGGCCTCCGCCTCGGAGTCGATCAACGCCTCCTCGGCGAGCGGGAACGGGTGAACGGCCAGGTGTCCCTGCCGCGCCGGGTGGTAGGACCAGACCTCCTCGGTCACGAAGGGCAGGACCGGGTGCAGAAGGGCGAGCACGCGCTCGAGCACCCGCAGCAGGGTCGCCGATGCGTCGGGATCGCCGTCGTAGAGGCGCGGCTTGACGATCTCCAGGTACCAATCGCAGAGCTCCGACCAGAAGAACGAGTAGGCCTGCTGGGCCGCGTGCGCGAAGTCGTAGGTCTCGAGCTTCTCCGTCACCGACGCGATCGTCGACTCCAGCCGCGACAGAATCCAGCGGTCCTCGATCTCCACGGGTTCCGGATTGGCGATCCCGCCAGCAACCGCCGCAGGAACTTGGTCCTGCGGCGCGCCCGTCCCTTCATCCACCCCGGCAGGGACCTGGCCCTGCCGGGCATTTGTTCCCGGCTGATCTTGCCCAGAATTCGCATTCAGCAAGATCAGCCGGCTCGCGTTCCAGAGCTTGTTTGCCAGGTCTGCGCCCTGCTGGAGCTTGGCGTCGGAGAAGCGGACGTCCTGGGTCGATGACATCGCAAGCAGACCGAACCGCAGGGCGTCGGCGCCGTGCTTGTCGATCTCCTCGAGGGGGTCGATCCCGGTGCCGAGGCTCTTCGACATCCGCCTGCCGTCGCGCGCCTGGATCACCGAGTGCACGTAGACGTCGCGAAAGGGGACGTCGCCGGGGAACTCGAGCCCGGTCATGATCATCCGCGCGACCCAGAGAAAGAGGATCTCCCTCGCGGTGGTGAGGAAGCTGGTTGGATAGAAGGCGCGCAGCTCCGGAGTGTCGTCGGGCCAGCCGAGCGTGGCGAAGGGCCAGATCGCCGAGCTGAACCAGGTGTCGAGGACGTCCTCCTCCTGGCGCAGCTCGCCGTCGCAGGCGCCGCAGCGGGCGGGCGCCTCCTCGGCGACGTAGGTCTCCTCGCAGGCGCCGCAGTACCAGACCGGGATCCGGTGCCCCCACCAAAGTTGCCGCGAGATGCACCAGGGGCGAATCTCCCGCATCCAGTCGAGGTAGACGCGCCTCCATTGCGACGGGATGATCCGCACCTCGTCTCGCTCCACCACGTCGATCGCCGGCTTGGCCAGCTCGTCCATGCGGCAGAACCACTGCAGCGAGATCAGGGGCTCGATTCGCTCCCCGGAGCGGTGCGAGTAGGGAACCGTGTGGACGTAGGGCTCCTCGGCCCGCAGCCTGCCCTCCTCGCGCAGGGCGGCGACCACTGCCTCCTGGGCCTCGGCCGCGGACATCCCGGCGAAGCGCTCCCCCGCCTCCTCGGTCATCCTGCCGTCGGGGCCGATCACGCCGATCTCCTCGAGGCCGTGGCTGCGGCCGATCTCGAAGTCGTTGACGTCGTGGCCGGGCGTGACCTTCAGCGCGCCGGTGCCGAACTCGGGGTCGACGTGCTCGTCGGCGATGATCGGCAGCCGCCGCCCCACCAGCGGCAGCACGCAGTGGCCGCCGACCAGGTCGGCGTAGCGCCCATCGTCCGGGTTCACCGCGACCGCGGTGTCGGCCAGCATCGTCTCGGGGCGCACCGTCGCAACGGTGAGCACCCGGTCGCCGCCCTCGACCGGGTAGTCGATCGAGTAGAGGGTGTCCTCGACCTCGCGGTTCTCGACCTCGAGATCGGAGATCGCCGAGTGCGACCCCGGATCCCAGTTGACCATGTAGTTGTCGCGGTAGATGTACCCCTTGTCGTAGAGCTGCTTGAAGACGCGGTAGACGGCGCGGACGTAGCCCTCGTCGAGGGTGAAGCGCTCCCGCTCGTAGTCGCAGGAGGCGCCCAGCCGCTTGTACTGCTCGACGATCCGGGAGCCGTACTTCTCTTTCCAGGCCCAGACCCGCTCCGTGAACGCCTCGCGGCCGATCTCCTGGCGGGAGGTCCCTTCCGCGCGCAGCTCTTTCTCCACCACGGCCTGGGTCGCGATCCCGGCGTGATCGGTGCCGAGGATCCAGAGGGTGTTGCGGCCGCGCATCCGGTTCATGCGGACCAGGGCGTCCTGCATCGCGCCGTTCAGCGCGTGGCCCATGTGCAGGGCGCCCGTCACATTGGGGGGTGGGATCGCGACGGAGTAGTTCTCCTCCGGCGTCCCCTCGGCGGGCGGGTGGAAGTAGCCCCCCTCGACCCACTCTGCGAACAGGCGCCGCTCGACCTCCGCGTGCTCATAGCGCGTGGTCTCTTCCAGCCGCTTGCGGCGCTCTGCTTTCACGGATCGCGAGTCTAAATAGCCGCGGTTGGGGAGGGCTGGATAGCCGCGGGGTGAGGGGCCGGGTCCCCTCCCCCAGA
>DASUUD010000155.1:0-2143 GCA_036374255.1 Solirubrobacterales bacterium
GCTCCTCCTCGGCCTGGGCGATGTGCACCCGCTCGAGGTACAGGGCGAACCCCGCTGCCGGCAGCGGGCGGCCGAATCGTCTCATCAGCTCGTCGTAGCGTCCGCCCCCGCCGAGTATGTGCCCGAGGGCCGGGTCGTACACCTCGAGGATCGCCCCGGTGTAATAGCCGAGGTCGCGCAGCAGCCCGAGGTCGAGCTGCACCCGGTGGCCAACGCCTCGACTCGACAATGCCTCGAAGGTCGCCTGGAGGCGGCTGGCCGCACGGTCGACGGAGTCCCCACCGAGCCGGCGTGCCGCATCCAGCACCTCGGGCCCGCCGCGCAGCAGGGGTAGCCGCAGCAGGGTCTCCCGCTCCCGCTTGCCGATGCCGGGAAGCTCGCCGACCGTCTCCTCGAGCCCGACGTGGTCGTGGGAGGCGAGGCGATCGAGGATTTCCCGCCGAGCTTCGTCGTCAACCCCCACCTCGCGGAGCAGCTGCCGGTAGAGGTCCGCGTGCCCGAGGCCGATCACCGCACGGGACAGGCCGGCGGCATCGAGCGCGGCGACCAGGACCTCGATGATCTCAGCCGTGCCCTCGGGAGCATCGGCGCCGATCAGCTCGACTCCGGCCTGCGTGAACTCCCGCATCTGGCCGCGCTGGGGTCGGACGGCGCGGTACGCGTTGCCCACATAGAAGAGACGGAACGGCGGCTCCGACCCGGTGAACCGGCTCGCCACCAGCCGGGCGATCGGAATGGTCATGTCGGAGCGCATCGCCAGCAGCTCACCGCGTTCGTCGAAGAACCGGTACGTGGTCGGCGCCCCCCTCGTGTCACCACGGGCGAGCACGTCGTGGTACTCGATCGTCGGCGTTGCCACCTCGCCGTATCCGAAGCGCTCGAAGGCGTCCGCGAGCCCGCGCTGGAGGCGACGAAGCTCGCGCATCTCGGCGGGCAGGACGTCCCGGGTCCCGGGCGGAATCGGATGGATCATGGAAAAAGCGGCCTCCTGCGCCCGGACAAGCTAACCGGGGCCCGCGAGCTACGCTGGGACGCGCTCGGAGGCCACCCTCTCGATCTGCGCTCCGAGGTCGCGCAGGCGGAGGTCGATGCGCTCATACCCGCGGTCGATCTGGGCGATGTTGCCGATCTCGGAGGTCCCCTCCGCCGCCAGCGCGGCGATGAGCATCGCCATCCCGGCGCGGATGTCCGGGCTCTCCAGGCGGGCACCGTGAAGACGGCTCGGACCGCTGACGATCGCCCGATGGGGATCGCACAGCGTGATCCGAGCGCCCATCGCCACAAGCTTGTCGACGAAGAACAGCCGGTTCTCGAACATCTTCTCGAAGATGAGCACCGTGCCCCGGGCCTGGGTGGACAGGGCCAGCGCGATCGACGTAAGGTCCGCGGGGAAGGCGGGCCACGGGCCATCGTCGATCTTCGGGATCGCGTCACCGAGGTCGTCGCGGATCTCGAGCCGCTGCTCGGGCGGCACCAGCACGTCGCTGCCATCGACCATCGAGTTGAGCCCCAAACGGCGGAAGCAGCGCCTGATCGTCACCAGGTCCTCGGGCTCGGCCCCGCGCACGCGCAACTCACCGCCGGTTGCCGCCGCCAGTGCGATGAAGCTCGCGACCTCGATGTGATCGGGGCGGACCGAGTGCTCGGCGCCACCGAGCCGATCGCGGCCGTGCACGGTCATCACGTTGGAGCCGATGCCGTCGACCTGCGCTCCCATCTTGACCAGGAGCTTGGCGAGATCCTGGACATGCGGCTCGCAGGCCGCGTTGCCGATCGTCGTCGGGCCGGGAGTCAGGGCGGCGGCGAGCAGGGCGTTCTCGGTCCCCATCACCGAGGGCTCGTCCATGAAGATCCGGCACGCCTTCAGCCCACCCGCCGGCGAGGTGATCCGCAGCCACCGCTCCCCGTCGACGCTGGCGCCGAGGTCGAGGAAGGCGTCGAGGTGCGGGTCGAGGCGCCGGCGGCCGATGAAGTCGCCCCCGGGCGGAGGCATCGTCACCTCGCCGAACCGAGCCAGAAGCGGGCCGGCGAGCAGGAAGGAGGCCCGGATCCTGCTCGCGAGCTCCTCGTCGACGGCGGTCCCGCTGACGGAGTCGGCCCGCAGCCTGATCTCGTTGTCGCCCTGCCACGCGACCTTGACGCC
>DASUUD010000156.1:0-10107 GCA_036374255.1 Solirubrobacterales bacterium
GGGAGCGGTTCGATGGCACCGACTTCGTCGTCCAGGCCTCGCAACGGCCGGCCGGCGGTGAATTCGCCGCGCCTGACGATCTGTCTGCGCTCGGAGAGTCGTCCGGGTTTCCGCGAGTGGCGATGACCTCCGCGGGCGAGGCGATCGCCCTCTGGATGCGTGTGGAAGGCGAAGACACCTTCGTTCAGGCATCGATCCGCCCACCCGGAGGGGAATTCTCCGCACCGGACGACCTCTCGCCCGTACAGAGCCCGGCCTTCGGCGGCACCGCCCAGCTGGCGACGAATGCCGACGGCGATGCGCTCGCCGTCTGGTCTGCTCGAGGTAGCGGAGAACAGGTCGTGGCGGCCTCCATCCGCCCTGCCGGCGGAGGATTCTCCTCACCGATCGAAATCTCCCCAACCGCAACGGTTCCGCTGCGCCCGTTCGGCGCGATCGGCAAGACCGGCGACGCGGTCGCGGTCTGGGGTCGCTCCAACGGCGCTCACGACATTGTTCAGGCAGCCGGCTACGACGTCGATCCACCCGCGCTGGGCAACCTCTCGATTCCCGCGACGGGAACGGTCGGAGAGCCGGTCTCCTTCTCGGTGACCCCGTTCGACGTCTGGCCGGGGGTGGCGACGAGCTTCAGCTTCGGCGACGGCGCCGGCGCACCCGGGGCCGCGGTCTCCCATACCTACGGCGCCCCCGGCAGCTACCGGGTGACGGCGACCGCGTCCGACGCCGTCGGCTCCGCCTCCGAGAGCGGAGTGATCTCGATCTCCCCCTCCTACGAGTTCAGGATCGGCAAGCACAAGCGCAACCGCAAGCGCGGGACGGTGCTGCTCACTGTCCACATCTCCGGCCCGGGCCGGGTCACCGTTGCCGGACGGCTGGTGAAGAGGCGGCAGCGTCGCCGGGCGAGCGCCGGCCCCGTCAGGGTTCCCGTCATCGCCAAGGGGAGGGCGCTGAAGCGACTCCGAAAGAAGGGGAAGGCCAGGGTCCGCATCCGGGTCAGCTTCAGGCCCGACGGGGGAGATCACGCGGCCACCCGCCGCCGCCTCGTGGTCCTGATCAAGAAGAAGCCCCGGAAGAAGCGCCGCGCCAAGAACCGCCGCGCCACCAAACCCCGCACCCGCTAGCTCCACCGCAGCTTTTCGCCGTGGCGGCGAAAGTCTGCTGGCCGCGGTGAGGGAATGGGGGTGCCTCTGGACGGGCGGATACTCAAAACGCCGCGCTAATTAGCGCGGCGTTTGTCCGGACAGGGGCACCACCATTCCCTTCCCCCGTCCCAATAGACTGCGCCGCCGTGTTCGACAAGGTGCTCATCGCGAACCGCGGCGAGATCGCGATCCGGATCGCCCGAACCCTGAAGGAGATGGGGATCGGCTCGGTCGCGGTGTACTCCGACATCGACCGCGACGCCCCGCACGTGCGGGAGGCCGACGAGGCGTTTCTCCTCGGCCCCGCGCTGCCCGCCGAAAGCTATCTCGACGTGCTGAAGATCATCGATACCGCCCGCCAGGCGGGGGCAGAGGCGATCCACCCCGGCTACGGGTTCCTGGCCGAGAACGCGGACTTCGCCCGGGCCTGCGCCGAGGCCGGGCTCGTCTTCATCGGCCCCCCTCCGGAGGCGATCGAGGCGATGGGATCGAAGACTCGGGCGCGCGAGATCATGGCCGAGGCCGGCGTGCCCATCGTCCCCGGCGCCACCGCCCCCGCCAAGGACGTCGAGGAGGCGCGCAAGCAGGCGGAGGAGGCCGGCTATCCGGTCGCGTGCAAGGCGGCCGGCGGCGGCGGGGGCAAGGGCTTCCGGGTCGCGATGACCCCCGACGAGCTCGACGAGGCCTTCGAGGGCGCCGCGCGCGAGGGGGAGAAGTTCTTCTCCGACTCGCGCGTCTACGTCGAGAGCTACCTCGAGAACCCCCGCCACGTCGAGGTCCAGGTGCTCGCCTACTCCGACGAAACCGTCATCCACCTCGGCGAGCGCGACTGCTCGATCCAGCGGCGCCACCAGAAGCTGATCGAGGAGGCCCCCGGCCCCAAGGTCGACGCCGAGATGCGCGAGCGGATCGGCAAGATCGCCACTGACGCGGCGCGCGCGGTCGGCTACCGCTCGGCCGGCACGGTCGAGGGGCTGCAGGTCGACGGGGAGTACTTCTTCCTCGAGATGAACACCCGGGTCCAGGTCGAGCACTGCGTGACCGAGATGGTGACCGGGATCGACATCGTCCGCGAGCAGATCAAGATCGCGGCAGGGGACGAGACGCCGCTGGGCCAGGACCAGGTCGAGCTGCGGGGGCACGCGATCGAGTGCCGGATCAACGCCGAGGCGGCCCACAAGAAATTCGCCCCCACGCCGGGTTCGATCACCTCCTACCGCGAGCCGGCGGGCCCAGGGGTCCGGGTCGACTCCGGGGTCGAGGCCGGCTCCGAGGTCACGCCGATGTACGACCCGATGATCGCCAAGCTGATCGTCTGGGACTCAGACCGCGAGCACGCGACCCGGCGGATGCTGCGGGCCCTCTACGAGTACGAGGTTGGCGGACTCACGACCCTGATCCCCTTCCACAGGGCGATCCTCGCCACCGAGCAGTGGGCGAAGGCGGAGACCTGTCGGGACCTCATAGAAGACAACAAATGGCTGAAATCGACCGCTCCCGAGGAGGAGGCCGCGGTCGCCCCCAGCGAGGAGGGGGTCGAGCCGGTGATCCGCGACTACAAGGTCGAGGTCTCGGGAAAGCTTTACGACGTCAAGGTGATCGGGGAGGAGGTCGGCGGAGCGGCTGTGGCCGCGGTCGGCAGGCGCCCTCCCAAGCGCGAGCGGAGGGCGGGGGCGGGTGGGGGCGCGTCCAACGAGTCGCTCCCCTCGCCGCTGCAGGGCACCGTGCTGAAGGTGGCGGTCGAGCAGGGCGCCGCGGTCGAAGAGGGTGACCTGATCTGCGTGATCGAGGCGATGAAGATGGAGAACGAGATCGCTGCCCACCGTTCCGGCAAGGTCAAGACCCTGAACGTCTCCGAGGGCGCCGCCGTCTCCAGCGGCGATGTGCTGGCAGTGATCGAGTAACCGCAGCGAGGTCGCTTCGCGATACGGGACGCAGCCGCCGACGGGGGCAACCTTGGCGGGCTCTGGACGGGCGGATACTCAAAGCGCAGGCCCAATTGGGCCTGCGCTTGTCCGGACGGGGCCTGCCAAGGTTGCCCTGGTCAACGCCTGCGTTCACGTTCGCGCCGTTCGCGTTCGCGCTGCCGTTCCCGTTCGCGAATTTCCTTGCGCTTCTTGGCCTGGAACCGCTGGAACTCCTTGCGCGTCAACGGCAGTTTCGGCGTCACTTCCCGGCACTCCCGGCCGACACAGGAGATGAGCCGCTTCATCTGCCTGTGCAGGAAGTTCCGGATCGGGAAGAAGTTGGGCACCCTGTGGAGCGAGTTGAGCTCGTGCGGGTCCCGGTTGATGTTGTAGAGCTCCTTCTCGCCGGTCGGCCAGGCGATGTACTTGTAGGGGCCGAGCCGGATCCCGGCGTAGTCCTTTGGCGGGGCCAGCAGCGACGCCGTCGCCCGGCCGCCTGAGGACGCCCTCGCCTGGTCGCCCGCCCTGGAGATGGCGCCCTGGGACTCGACGTCGCTGGTCTCGACGAAGGACTCGAAGAGGATCGGGCGGCGGGTGCGGAGGTCGCCGTCGCGCAGGAACGGCACCAGCGAGCGACCGTCGATGCTCTTGTCGGGTTCCACGCCGGCCAGCTCCAGCAGGGTGGGGGCGATGTCGATGTTGGCCGCAAGCTCGCCGGTGGAGCTGTCGGGCCTGATCCCCGGCCCGCGGATCAGCAGGGGAAGGTGGGTCGCCGGCTCGTAGGCGAGGAACTTCCCCCCCAGCAGCCGGTGCTCGCCAAAGAAGAAGCCGTTGTCGGAGACGAAGATGACGTAGGTGTTGCGAAGCCGGCGAAGGCCGCCAAGGGTCTGGATGATCAGCTTCACGCCGTCGTCCACGTCGCGCATCGCATCCAGCTGCTTTTGATAGTAGACGCGGTAGGTGCGCTTCTCGGTCGGCGTCAGATGGGGCGCTTCGCGGATGAAGCGGGGCTTGTCGCGGACGTTGCCCTCGTCGAAGCCTTCGGAGCGGTTGTGGGGATGCCGCGCGCCCCTGAACCAGTCGTAGTGGCGAGGGGTGGGCTCGGGCCCCGCGGGGCGGCGGAAGTCGCCGTGCGGCGCCGTGTAGTCGAGCTGCACGAAGAAGGGCTGGTCGGGTGGCGTCGCGAGCATCTCCGTCCTCGCGATGTTGGTCAGGTTGTCGGTGAGGTGATAGCAGGGCAGCCCGTTGGTGGGCGCGAAGGGGCAGCCGATGTCGTCCCGGACCAAGTATTCGCGCGGCTCCCAGGTCCCGGAGTTCCCAAACTGGCCGTGGATCTCTCCGTTCACGTTGAGCCTGTAGCCGTAGTAGTAGTGCGTCGAGTCGGATGCGACGACGCCGTAGAAGGCGTTCCAGCCGGGCGGCACGTGGGTCCCGTCCTCGTAGGGCGCGTCCCCATATCCGTTCAGCACCTTGCCGACGTGGATCGTGCGGTAGCCGCTTCCCTGCAACCAGGTGGCGAGGTTGTGCGAGGCGGCGGCGCGGAAGGCGAAGCCGGTATAGCCGCCGTTGGGAGGGACGTTGCCGCGCACGTTGTGGCTGTGCGCGTAGCGGCCGGTCCAGAGGCTGACCCGCGACGGGCAGCAGAGCGGATAGGGGACGTAGTAGCGATTGAACGTCATTCCCCGTTTGCCGATCAGGTCGAGCGTGTTGGGCATCGCTCGGATTGCCGCTGCCCCCGGGTAGGGGCGGAAGGTGGCGTAGAGGCTGTCGATGGTCTGGTCGTCCGTCTGGATGATCACGAAGTTCGGCGGCGCCGCCGGCGCCGCCTCGGCCTCCGTGCGCGCGCCCCAGGCGACCAACGCGCAGAGCAGGGCAAGCAGCCCCGCGGCGATCGGCAGGCTGCGTGACGGCAGCGTGATTTGGCTTGGTCCGTGCATCAAAGCGCTCGCCAGGCCCCTCTGGAACCAAAACATGCTCGGCGGCTAAGTTGCGAAACCTTATGCAGTTATGGAGCCGGGGAAGCTCCCGGGTAGCTCGGCGTGACCCGGGTCGAGGACGTCCCTGCTCCCAGCACCCCCGTCACCCCCGGTCCCACCGGTGGCTTTCGTCCGCGTCGCCCTCCTCCGCGTCCGCCTTCCCGTTCGCGCTGGCGTTGCCTCTTCTTCCGCAGCCTGCGCGCCTTGTTGCGGGTCAGCGACAGTTTGGGCGTTGTCTTGCGGCACCTGGCGCCGTCGCACCGGGTGAGGCGGAGCATCTGACGGTGGAGGAAGTTGCGGATGGGGTAGAAGTTCGGAACCCGGTGCAGCGAGTTCAGCTCGTGAGGGTCCCGGACGAGGTTGTAGAGCTCGGTCTCGCCGCTCGGCCAGGCGATGTACTTGTAGGAACCGAGCCGGATCCCGGCGTAGTCCTTGGGAGGAGCAAGGAGCGATGCGCTGGCATCGTCCCTCAGGCTGGAAGCCGTCCCCTGGGCCTCCACGTCGTTGCTCTGGACGAAGGACTCGAAGAGGATCGGCCGCCGGGTGCGCAGCTCAGGGTCGCGCAGGTAGGGAACCAGAGAACGGCCGTCGATGCTCCTATCGCCTCGGGCGCCCGCCAGCTCCAGCAGGGTGGGGGCGATGTCGATGTTGGCCGACAGCTCATCGCTCACGCTGCCGGGCCTGATTCCCGGCCCGCGGATCAGGAAGGGGAGATGGGTCGCCGGCTCGTAGGCGAGGAACTTCCCTCCCAACAGCCTGTGCTCGCCGAAGAAGTAGCCGTTGTCGGATAGGAAGATGACATAGGTGTTGCGCAGACGGTGAGCCGCGCCCAGGGTGCGAATGATCCACATCACCCCTTCGTCGACGGAGCGCACCGCCTCCAGCTGCTTCTGGTAGTAGACGCCGTAGCTTCGCGTTTCCTCGGCCGTCAGGCGCGGGGCTTCGCGGATGAAGCGGGGCTTGTCCCGGACCCTGCGCTCGTCGAAGCCTTCGGAGCGATCATGCGGGAGCGGCGCCGAGTTGAAGGTGTCGTAGTGCCGGGCCGCCGGCTCCGGGCCGGCCGGGCGCCGGAAGTCCCCGTGCGGCGCGGTGTAGTCGAGCTGCAGGTAAAGGGGGCGATCGCCTGGGGTGGCCAGGATCTCCTCCGCGGCGATGCTCGTCAGCCGGTCCGTGAGGTAGTTGCAGGGCGTGGGAGTGAGCGGCATGAGCGGGCAGCCCGGGTCGTCTCGCACGCCGTACTCGCGCGTCTCCCAGCTTCCAGGGTCGCCGAACGGGCCCTGGAGCTGCCCGTTGACGTTGACCTGGTAGCCGTAGTACAGGTGGGTCGTGTCGGCGCGGATCACCCCGTACCAGGCATCCCAGCCCGGTGGCACACGGGTCCCGTCGTCGTATGGCGGGTCGCCGTATCCGTTCAGCACCTTGCCGACGTGAATGGTCCGGTAGCCGGCGCGCCGCAGCCAGGCGGCCAGGTTGTGCGAGGCGGCGGCGCGCGAGAGGAATCCGGTGAAGCCGCCGTTCGGCTGAACGTTCCCACGCACCATGTGGTTATGCGCGTAGCGCCCGGTGAGCAGGCTGACACGCGAGGGGCAGCAGAGCGGGTAGGAGACGTAGTAGTTGCGCAGCGTCATTCCCCGCTGGCCGATCAGTTCGAGTACGTACGGCATGGTCCCGTAGAGCAGGTCGAGGGTCTGATCGTCGGTCTGGATCACGACGAAACTGGGCGCCTGGGAATCCCTAGCGGTGGCGGGCTTGCCCGAACCGATCGTCGCCAGGGTGCAGAGCAGGACGAGCATGAATGCCACCAGCGGCAGGCGGCAGCGCAGAAGGTGGGTTTCGCTCGGTGCGTGCATCGGAGCTCGCCAGAGGAATCGGCGCGAACGCGGGTGAGGATGAGGGCGCGGAACGCTAGTCGACGCTCAGGACGCGCCGAGCTTCTTTGCCGCTTCGCGGAAGTTCTTGACGGTGGCGCTGGGGGCTTTGCGGCCGTCGAGCTTCTCGCCGTGGCGATTGACCCAGATCACCGGGACGTTCATTTTCAGCAGCGGCGCGACGTCGGTCTCGTAGCTCGAGCAGATGTGCACCCAGCCTTTTTTTCCGCCGATCCGCCGCGCGCACTCTTTGAAGTGCACGGGTTCCGGCTTGTAGCTGCGCACCTGCTGTGCGGTGACGACCAGATCGAGTTCGGTGCGAAGGTGCCGCCGGGAGACCCCCAGCAGTTTGTCGTCGATGTTGGAGATGATCCCGACGCTGTAGCGCTTGGCCAGCCGGTCCATGGACGCGTTCGCCTCCCGAAAGGGGGGCCAGTAGGCGACGCTGTCCGGTAGGAACTGGGCCCTGGAGGGCTCGATCTCCCAGCCCAGCTCCCCCGCGACCTTGACGATCGTGCGGCGCAGCACCTCCGCATACAGTTCGTAGGAGCCGGCCATGATCTCGGCCTGGACCTCCATGAACCGCTTGAGGAAGGCGTCCTCGTCGAAGCTGAAGCCGTCCTTCTCGGCCTCTTTCCCGCAGGCCTCGATGATCCCCTTCTCCCAATCGATCAGGGTCCCGTAGCAGTCGGTGGTCACCCATTTGATGGTTTTGAGACTGGGAAGGGGCATCGCGGAGCCGCGGCATTATAGGCTGCCGCCCGCGCCGCAGCGGCGTCCTCTCCGATGGATCTCCTCGAGTACCAGGGCAAGCAGCTGTTCGCCAAGCACGGCATCGCCGTGCCCGGCGGCGAGGTCGCGTCGACCGTGGAGGAGGCCGTGGCGGCGGCCGAGCGGATCGGCTATCCCTGTGAGATCAAGGCCCAGGTGCTCATCGGCGGCCGCGGCAAGGCGGGGGGGATCAAGATCGCCTCCGACCGGGCCGAGGCCGAGCAGCACGCCGGGGCGATCCTCGGCATGGACATCCGTGGGCCGCGCGGCGAGGGGCCCTTCCGGGTCCACCAGGTCTGGGTCGAGGGCGGCTCGGCGATCGCCACCGAGTACTACGCCTCGGTGATCCTCGACCGCTCCGAGAAGAAGCTGCTGGCGATGGTCTCGGCCAAGGGGGGGATGGACATCGAGGCGGTCGCCGAGGAGGACCCCGAGGCGCTGGTCAAGGAGCACATCGATCCCACGCGACCCTTCACGGCCGCAGCCGCCCGGCCGATCGTCGATGCCGCCGGTCTCGACGAGGACGTCCGCGAGGCGGTCGCCGAGGCGCTGGCGAAGCTCGCGGAGGTCGCCGTGAATGAGGACGCGACCCTGATCGAGGTCAACCCGCTGATCGTCACCGAGGACCGCAAGGTGGTCGCGCTCGACGCGAAGGTGACGATCGACAACAACGCCCTCTTCCGGCATGAGGATCTCGCCACCGAGGAGGCGGCGGGCGACGAGGACCCCCAGGAGGCGATGGCGCGGGAGAAGGGCCTCACCTATGTGAAGCTCGACGGCGACGTCGGCATCCTCGGCAACGGCGCAGGCCTCTGCATGTCCACCCTCGACGTCGTCGCCCAGGCGGGCGGCGCGCCGGCAAACTTCCTCGACGCCGGCGGCGGCTCCAAAGCGGAGGCGATCGTGGACGCGCTCGAGGTGATCACCTCCGATCCCAAGGTCACCGCGGTGCTGTTCAACATCTTCGGCGGGATCACCCGCTGCGACGAGGTTGCGAAGGGGATCATCGAGGCCTCCAAGCAGATCGACCTGAAGGTCCCGCTGGTCGTGAGGCTCGACGGGACCAACTCTGAGGAGGGCCTGAAGTTGCTGGCCGACGCCGGCATCCCGGGGCTCGAGGTCGAGAGCACGATGCTGGGCGCCGCGAGGCGCGTCGTCGAGCTGGCGGGCGCGCCATGACGGGGGGGCCGTCATGAGCATTGTCGTCGACGAGAGCACCAAGCTGGTCGTCTCCGGCCTGACCGGCCGCGAGGGCTCCTTCCACGGCCTCCGCAACCAGGCCTACGGGACCTATCTGGCGGCGGGCGTCACCCCCGGCAAGGGGGGCCAGGACGTCGAGGGGGTTCCGATCTTCGACTCGATTCAGGAATCGGTGAAGGAGGCCGGGGCGAACACCTCGATGATCTTCGTGCCGGCTCGCTTCGCGGGCGCCGCGATCGAGGAGGCGATCGAGTCGGGTGTCCACACGGTGATCGCCATCACCGAGGGGATCCCCGTGCACGACATGCTGAAGCTCTATTGGAGGGCGCAGGAGGCCGGCGTGCGCCTGATCGGCCCCAACTGCCCGGGCGTCCTCTCGCCAGGCAAGGCGAACGTGGGGATCATTCCCGCCCAATTCTTCGAGCCCGGCAAGATCGGGGTCGTCTCCAAGTCGGGCACGCTCACCTACCAGATCGGCAACGAGCTGAAGCAGGCGGGCGAGGGCAACTCCTCGATCGTCGGGATCGGGGGGGACCCGATCGTCGGCTCCGACTTCATCGACATCCTCACGCTCTTCGAGGCCGACCCGGAGACCGAGCTGATCGTGATGGTCGGCGAGATCGGCGGCGACGCCGAGGAGCGCGCGGCCGAGTTCATCGAGTCCGAGGTCTCGAAGCCGGTCGTCGCCTACATCGCCGGCTTCACCGCGCCCCCGGGCAAGCAGATGGGCCACGCCGGCGCGATCATCTCCGGCTCCTCCGGGACCGCGCAGGCCAAGAAGGAAGCGCTCGAGGCGAAGGGCGTGCGGGTCGGCGAAAGCCCCACCGAGACCGCGCAGATCGCGGTCGAGACGCTGCGCAGCGACTGAGCCGCCGCGCAGCGCCCTCGGGCTCAGCCCTGCGGTGGGGTCAGGACCTCGTCGATCACGTGGACGACGCCGTTGGAGGCTTCGACGTCCGGCATCGCCACCGTGGCGCCGTTGACCGTCACGTTGCCGTCGGCGACTTTGACCATCAGGGAGCCGCCCTGGACGGTTTTCAGCATCTGGCCGTCACTCAGCTCAGAGGCGGTCAGTTCGCCGGGAACGACGTGGTAGGTGAGGATTTCGGCGAGTTCTTCCTTGTTGGCCGGTTTCAGCAGCGTGTTGAGGGTCCGCTGGCCCAGCGCTTCGAAGGCCGCGTTGGTCGGCGCGAAAACCGTGTAGGGGCCGGGTTCTTCCAGAGTTTTCACGAGGTCGGCCGCG
>DASUUD010000157.1:0-2082 GCA_036374255.1 Solirubrobacterales bacterium
TCGGCTGGCCGCTGACCGGGGTGTCGACGGTCTCCGGGTATCGGGCCTTGACCGAGACCTCGGCCCGCAGCCCTCCCTGGCTCTCGCGAACGCGCTGGGCGATGTGGGCGGCGAGGATCTCCGCTCGCAGGGCCTCGCCGAGCACGACCTGGTCGATCGCCTCGGAGACCACTTCTTCGAAGCGCGACATATGGACGCCGGTCTGGCGGGGGTTGAGGTCGACGAAGCACTCGAAGTCGGCGTGGTAGAGGTTCTCGGCCCCGTCGGCCTGGACCCGGATCACCTTCTCGACGCCGGTGACGCCGACCCGCGAGAGGCTCACCATCGTCTGCGGCGCCGACGCCTGGACGTCGGTCGGTACCGGGGTGACCGTGCTCGCTTCGCTCGCCATCAGCACTGAAGACTAGTCGGGGCACTGCACCGGCGAGCCGGAATCGCGCCAAGTTCTGCCTATACTTCACGCGGGCCGAGCGTCGTGCCCGGCCGCCCGGGAGGGTCTTTAGGGTGCATCGGAGGCAGTGAGATCGAGCCGTTGGAGGCAGTCCCCCAGGGACTGGATCAGGATTCGCGCGCTCAGCCGTTTGCAGAGCCGGAGGAGCTGCGCGGGCTGATCGCGCTGGGTCGGGAGCGGGGCTACCTGACCTTCGAGGAGATCGCCTCCACCCTGGAGGAGGTCGAGATCACCAAGGAGCAGGTCAGCGGCCTGCACGCCCACCTGGTCGAGAACGGCGTCGAGGTGATTTCCGAGGACGGCGTCGACGCCTACAAAGAGCAGCGCGAGTCATCGGCGAACGGTCAGGCGAAAAAGCCCGAGCTCGACCTCACGATCGAACCGAGCCTCGACTCGCTGCGCCTCTACCTGCGCTCGATCGGCCGCGTCGATCTGCTCACCGCCGAGCAGGAGGTGCAGCTGGCGAAGCGGATCGAGCGGGGCGACATGCTCGCCAAGCGGCAGATGGTGGAGGCGAACCTGCGCCTCGTCGTCTCGATCGCGAAAGGCTATCTGGGGCGCGGGCTGAGCTTTCTCGACCTGATCCAGGAGGGTTCGCTCGGGCTGATCCGGGCGGTCGAGAAGTTCGACTACCGGCGCGGGTACAAGTTCTCCACCTACGCCACCTGGTGGATTCGCCAGGCGGTGACGCGGGCGATCGCCGACAAGGCGCGGACGATTCGCATCCCGGTCCACATGGTCGAGAAGCTGAACCGTGTCGCCCACGTCGAGCGTCAGCTCGTGCAGCGCCTCGGGCGAGAGCCGGAGCCGGCCGAGATCGCCGCCGAGCTGCGCTGGCCGATCGGCGATGTGCGCGAGATCCTGCGCGTCGCTCAGCTCCCGGTCTCGCTCGAGAAGCCGGTCGGCGACGAGGACGAGTCGGAGCTGGGCGATTTCGTCGCCGACGAAGCTGTCGCGGAGCCCTTCGAGGAGGCGAGCGAACATCTCCAGAAAGAGGGCGTCCGCAAGGCGCTCGAGGCGCTGCCGGAGCGGGAGCGGCAGGTGATCGAGCTGCGCTACGGCCTCTCTGGCCTCGAGCCGCTCACCCTCGAGGAGGTCGGCCGAACCTTTGGCGTCACCCGCGAGCGGGTGCGGCAGATCGAGAACAGCACGCTGAAAAAACTTCAGCGGCTGCCCGAGGCGCAGATGCTGCGCGAGACCGGCTAGGCCGGCTGGCGCGGCTCGAGCACGAACAGGGCGATATCGCGGTCGGTCCTCGCCGCGTAGCGGTCGAAGCCGGAGAACTGCTCGTTGTGGCGGCGCCATAGCTCCGCACGTTCCTCGCCCTCGGCGATGCGAGCCCGCACCTGCCGCCTTTCGCGACCGACCTCTACCTCCGCATCGGGATCGGCCTTCAGGTTCAGCGACCACGCCGGCTCGTTGCGGTGGCCGGCGTTGGAGCCGATCACGACGAGGTTCTCCCCGTCCTCCAGGTAGACCACTGGGACGGTGCGCAGCTGGCCCGACTTGCGGCCGGTGGTGGTGAGGAGCAGCGCCGGCGCCTTGTCGAAGCGACCCCCGATTCGGCCGCCGGTCAGCCTGTAGATGGGCACGTTGAGCTTGCCCGTCCAGCGCAGTCCCCTGGCGCCCGC
>DASUUD010000158.1:0-3750 GCA_036374255.1 Solirubrobacterales bacterium
AGATCGTCGTGGCAGTGGACCGAGAGACGCACGTCGCGCAGCTCCGGTGCCAGCTCGTAGAGGCGCTGGAGGTAGGCGGTGTACTCGTGCGGCATCGTGTAGCCGACGGTGTCGGGGATGTTGATCGTCGTGGCGCCCTCCTCGACCGCGATCGCGCAGACTTCAGCCGTGAACTCGGTGTCGGCGCGGGTGGCGTCCATCGGCGAGAACTCGACGTCCTCGCAGTAGGACTTGGCGAGGGCTACGGCGGCGCGCGCCTGGCCCTTCACGTCCTCGCGATCCGTCTGCAGCTGGTGCTCGATGTGGATGTCGGAGGTGGAGATGAAGGTGTGGATGCGGGGCCGCTGAGCGTCGCGAACGGCGCCCCAGGCGGCGTCGATGTCCGCCTTGTGCGTGCGGGCCAGCCCGCAGACGACCGGTCCCTCGACACCCCGGGAGATCGCCTCTACGGCCTCGAAGTCACCCGGCGAGGTGATCGGGAAGCCGGCCTCGATCACATCGACGCCGAGGCGGGCCAGCTGCTGGGCGATCTCGACCTTCTCCGCGGTGTTGAGCGAGATGCCGGGGGACTGCTCCCCGTCGCGCAGGGTCGTATCGAAGATGTGGACGCGGTTTGCGTCGGCTGCTCGTTCCACTGGACCTACCTCCTTCTCCACTTGAATCGAATGACCTTTTCTCTCGCGGCTCTCGCGCCGCCCAGCGCTATTCCCCCCGAAGGGGGAGGAGAAGGAGAAGCGCCAGGCTGTCCAGCCGGTGCGTCATTCGCTTCCGCAGCTTAGCGTAGGCTGCGCGCATCGCAAAGCTGGATGGTAAGACCCTGCTCGCGCTGTTCGCGATGAGCATGGGCGTGCTGGTGATCGCGAACGACTTCTCGGCGATCAACGTGGCGTTGCCGACGATGGAGCAGGACTTCTCCACCGGCGTCAACACGATCCAGTGGGTGATCAATGCCTACGCGCTCACCTTCGGGGTGATGATCGTCACCGGGGGCAGGCTCGCCGACATGTTCGGCCGCCGCCGCGCCTTTTTCATCGGTACCGCGATCTTCGCCTCGATGTCGGCCCTCGGCGGGGCGGCTCAGTCCGAGGCCTGGCTGATCGCCAGCCGCGTCGCGATGGGGATCGGCGGCGCCCTGATGTGGCCGGCGATCCTCGGCATGACCTTCTCCCTGCTGCCGGCAGAGAAGGCGGGGCTGGCCGGCGGGATCATTCTCGGCGCCGCCGGCTTCGGCAACGCGATCGGACCGCTGATCGGCGGCGTGCTGACCGACCTTCTCAGCTGGCGCTGGATCTTCTTCCTCAACGTGCCGGTCTCCGCTTTCGCGGTCCTCATCACCTACCGCCTGGTACAGGTGAAGGAGCCCGATGTGGGAGAGCAGCGGATCGACTACCCGGGAATCGCCAGCCTCTCGATCGGGCTCGTCGCGCTGCTGGTCGCCCTCGATCAGGTCGACGACTGGGGCTGGGGCGATCCGAGGGTGATCGGACTGCTGGTGATCGCCGTGCTCCTGGTCACGCTCTTCGTGCCGGTCGAGCGCCGCGCCGGTTTGAGCGCGCTGGTGCCGCGTGCGGTGATGCGCAACGAGAGCTTCCGCGCCTCCTGCCTGGCGGTCCTCTTGATGTCGGCGACCTTCTTCGCCTCGTTGCTCTACCTGCCGCAGTTCATGCAGAAGCAGCTCGACTACTCCCCGCTCGAGGCGGGGGTCGGGATGCTGCCCTTCCTGGGCACTTTCGCGCTGGTCTCGTTCATCTCCGGCCCGCTCTACAACCGGGTCGGTGCGAAGACGCTCGCCGTCTTCGGGGCCGCCTGCATAACCATCGCGCCCTTCCTCTTCTCCGGGGTCGGCGAGGGCTCGGACTACGACTCCCTGATCCTCGGGATGGTCGTCCTCGGGCTGGGGATCGGGAGCTTCTACCCAACCGCGACGACGGCCGGCGTGACCTCGGTCGAGGAGTCGCAGAGCAGCCTCGCCGGAGGCATCCTCTACATGTTCCAGATCGCCGGCGGCGCGATCGGGCTCGGGCTCACGACGACCGTGTTCTCGGCCCAGGATTCGTTCATCGACGGGGTGCAGGCCGCGTTCCGGCTCGACGCGGCGCTCTCCCTGGCGGGGTTCCTGATCGCGCTGTTCTTCGTCGGGGGGCGGCTGCTGGGCCGCCGAGGCGCCGAGGAAGCCGCCTAACGCGTTCGGCGCTTCCGCCCCACGCCCTTGAACTTGCGGATCACGTCCTTGCCCGGGCCTCCGCGGGCGAGGTCTTTTCCCGGACCGGTCAGGAGGATGTCGTTCCCGCGCCCCCCGAGGAGGACGTCGTTGCCCGGTCCACCGGCGAGCAGGTCGTTCCCGCGCCCCCCGATCAGGCGATCTCCACCCGTCCCGCCGATCACCTTGTCCGCCCCGCTGCCGCCGACCAGGGTGTCGTGGCCGGACCCGCCCCGCAGCGTGACCGGGATCTTCACCTCTTTCGCGACCGAGACCCGGTCGTCGCCGGCGCCCGCGTTGACTTCGAATCCGGCGATCGACGGGGCCGGGCAGATCAGCTCGTTCGGGTTCCCCTCCGGATTGGCGCAGACCTGACCACCGACTTCAAGTGCGACTATCGAGTCGATGACGTAATGCTGGCCCTCCGGCGCGAGCCAGATGTGGATCATGTTGGCTTCGGAGCCGCCGGCGAGCAGCACGTTGTACCTGGGGGTCTTTGCAGCCTGAGACGCCGCGGCAGACGCCGCCAGGATCGCAAGTGTGATCAGGATCGCTCTCTTCATCGCGGACCGGTCCCCGCCGCTTCGAGGTCGGAGCCTCTATCAGGGAACAGCGGGGCCCCGCTGACGTTGCGGCGTGCGCCGGTGAATCTCGTTCCTATCCACCTTTTTACAGGTCGACGGAGCGGCCGATCGAAAACCCGTCGAGCTGGAGGATCCTCTCGATGGTCTCCTCTCGGACCGGGGCATCGGTGGTCAGCGCCATCACCGCCTGTTCCCCCCCGACGGAGGCACCCACAGCGGCGGAGATGATGTTGACGCCCTGCTCGCCGAAGATCGTCCCGACTTTGCCGATCATGCCCGGCCGGTCGAGGTAGCGGAAGACCGTCAGGTGATCGGCGAAGGGAAGGTAGAAGCTCTCGTCCCAGACGGAGACGAGATAGGGCTCGTTCCGAGGCCCGACTCCGGTCCCCGAGACCTCCGCCGCGTCCTCGCCCGGCCCGATCCGCACGGTGACCAGCTCCGTGAAGTCCTCGGAGCCGGTGTCCTTGGTCTCGGTCAGCTCGATCCCACGCTCCTCCGCCATCTGCGGAGCGTTGACGAGGTTGACCGGCTCCTCCGTATGGCCGGAGAGGATCCCGACGAGAACCGCGATCCCCAGGAGCCGGGTGTCGTAGGTGGCCAGCCGGCCGCGGAACTCCGCGCTGACGTGGCCGACCGACCCGTCCCCCAGCCCCTGGGCCAGGCGGCCGAGTTTTTCGCATAGCGGCACGAACGGGGCAAGCGCCTCCATCTCCTCGGGGCGGACGGCGGCGATGTTGACGGCGTTGGTGACGACACCGCCGCTGAGGGCCGCGGTCACCTGTTCCGCGGTCACCACTCCGGCCCGATCCTGCGCCTCCGCGGTCGAGGCGCCCAGGTGCGGCGTGACGACGACGTCGTCGCGGGCGAGGATGGGGTGATCGGTGAAGGGCTCCGTCGGGAAGACGTCGAGCGCGGCGCCGGCCAGCTTCCCGGACTCGAGGCCGGCCAGCACCGCGTCGAGATCGA
>DASUUD010000159.1:0-6400 GCA_036374255.1 Solirubrobacterales bacterium
CACGTCGATGTCGAAGGCGGCGACGAATTCGACGTCGCGCACGTGGTAGCCGCCGAGTTCGACGTGCATTAGGCCCGGGACCTGATCGGCGGGATCGGCGTCCTGGTAGTACTGGATGCCCTGGATGAAGGAGTTGGCGCAGTTGCCGACGCCGACGATCGCGACCCGGACCCTGTCGTCCGCGCGGGCCATTCCGTCGCCGCCGTCTGATCCGTTGCTCTCGCTCATCAGTTCGAAGTCCTTCCTGGTCCGGCTAGGTGGCAAAGCACACCGGGGGCCGGGACCGGTTACACGCCGGGGGGTGCGGCGGCGTCGCTTTCGCGCTCGTTTTGCTCGGGGCTCCTAAGCTCTTTTCTGACATGCCATACGCGCTGGATCGCGGTGACGGTGGTCAGTGCCGCGATCGCGTAGATCGCTGGGGCCAGCAACTCGAAGTCGCCGAGACCGGCGCCCTTGGCGAAGACCAAGCCGATCGAAAGTAACACTACCCTGACCGGCCGCGTCGCCAACCCGACCGTGCATTCGACCCCGAGAGCCTCGGCCCGCGCCCGCGTGTAGGAGACCATCAGCGAGCCCAGTACGGCGATCACGCACATCGCCGCCGCGAAGTGGTCGCCGGTGGCGGCGAAGTAGCCGGCGACCGCGGCGAGCACGATTCCCTCCTCGATCCGGTCGAGGGTCGAGTCGAGGAAGGCGCCGAACAGGGTCCCCTTGCCCGACATCCGCGAGTAGCGCCCGTCGAGCGTGTCCATCACCGAGCCGACGATGAAGGCGATCCCGGCGAGGAAGAAGAGGCGCTGGGTGACCAGGACCGCGGCGAGCAGGTTGAGCACCAGCCCGACCATCGAGATTGCGTTCGGGGTGAGGCGCGACTCGATCAGTCGCTCGCGCGCATAGACGCGTAGCTCCTGGGCGCTGCGGGCCTGGCGGCCGTTGCGGCGACCGCCCGGAGCCCTGGGGGGCGCCGAAGGTTCCATCGTGCGGAGGCTAACGGCTACGCCTCGGCCTCGCTCGGCCTTGGGGTCCGGAAGGACCAGGCCTCGGGCCGGGCGCGGGCGAGGAGCCGGCTCGCCACCAGTGCCGAGGCGCCCGCGACGCCCCAGCCGAGAGCGATGTCGATCCAGTAGTGATTTCCGGTCACCACCACGACCCAGGCGATGAGCAGTGGCCAGGCCACCCAGAGGGCTTTGGCCGCGCTGTGGCGGACCAGCCTCACGCCGCTGACCCCGACCATCAGCGCGAAGGCGCAATGCATGCTCGGCACCGCCGCGTACGGATTGATGAAGATCTTCACCAGGGCCGAGTCGTGGTTGACGCTGGAGAAGTCGTTGATCGTGTCGACGAAGCCGTACTCGGGGTAGAGCCGTGGCGGGGCGGTCGGATAGAAGACGTAGCCGACCAGGGCGAGGCCCATGGAGACGATGAACATGTTGCGCACGAAGTAGAAGGCCTCGTTGCGGAAGAAGTAGAGCCAGAAGAAGAAGCCGAGCACCACGGCGAACTGGCTGTTCATGTAGACCTGGTTGGCGAAGTCGACGATCCAGTTCGCGGGCAGGAAGAAAGCCTGCAGGCTCGGCTCGAAGAAGGTGCCGGTGGAGCGCTCGAGGTCGATGATCGCCTGGCCGTGAGCGAAGGCGGTGGCGCGCTGCCCGTCGGCCACCCCTCGCACAGTCTCGTAGGCGAGGTCGACGACCAGCAGCAGGCCGATCTGCCGCCCGAGGTCGCCCCAGCCGTGGGGCAGCTTGGAGCCAATCGCCGCGAGGAACCGCATCCGCCCATTGTAATTCCGCGAATTCCGTTGCGTTCGCTGTCTGTCCCGCGTAGCGGAACGGAGGCCGAGCCCGCCCGGCTATTCGAGAAAGTCGAGGATGCGATCGATTGCTGAAGGGTCGTCGATCCAGGGCCAGTGGCCGGCGCCGGCGACAACATCGGCTTCGGCATTGGGAAGAGCGCGCGCGTAGGCTAAGGCGAAGCGGCTCGGAATGTAGGGGTCACGAGCGCCCCAGAGGACGAGCGCGGGACAGGCCAGGCGGCCGAGGTCGCGGCCCGCCGCCGCGAGCCGGTCCGGTTCGGCGTCGCGGTAGAGCGACAGGACGGCGCGGCCCGTGCCCCGGTCCCAGTGATTCCAGATCATGTCGACGAACTGCGCCGGCATCGGGCCGCGGTCGGCGCGGGCCTGGCGCAGCCCGAGGGAGAGCGAGGCTCGCGTGGCGGTCGCGTTGGCGAGCTCGCCCAGCGGCCGGCGCCGCCAGATCCGCGCCACCCAGTGCCAGCGGTAGCCGGGGAGCAGCGGCACACCGTTGACCACGACGAGGCGCTCGACCAGCTCGGGCCTGCGCTGCGCGCCGATCAGCGCCAGCGCGCCCCAGTCGTGGACGACGAGCCGGCGCTCGGCGACTCCGAGTTCCTCGAGGCAGCGCCCGAGAAAGGCCGAGAGCCCATGCATCGAGTGGTCGAAGCGCCCGGGATCGGGGCGGCCCGACCGCCCCCAGCCGGGCATGTCGATCGCGATCGCCGGCCCGCCCCGCCGCAGAAAGGGCAGCCACTCCTCGGAGTGCGTCGGGTTACCGTGGCAATAGACGGTCGGTGTCCCCTCCCCCGGAACCCGCCGGTAGAAGACCCGCACCCCGTCAACCTCCATCTCCCGCCCTTCGACGGCCGCTTGCATCGTCTGCACCATATGGGCAAGTCACGCGGGTGGCGTGGGGTCGGGTCATCGCTCGAAGGCTGCAGGACGGGGACGCAATCCCCGCGAGGACCCGCACGCCGGGGAGATAGCGTCCCAGCGATGCCCTGGAAGCGACCGACGAGAAGACGGGTGCGGGCGATCCGCGACCGCCTGCGCCAGATGTACGGGCGGCCGGTCAACCGGCCGCACCGGCACCCGATCGCCGAGCTGATCAAGACGGTGCTCTCCCAGCACACGAACGATCGCAACCGCGACCGCTCCTACGCGCGCCTGCGCGAGCGCTTCCCCACCTGGGAGGAGGTGCGTGACGCCCCTCTCGAGGAGCTGGAAGAGGCGATCAGGCCGGGTGGCCTGGCGCAGCAGAAGGCGCCTCGCATCCAGGCGATCCTCGAGCGGCTGGGCGAGCACCCTGACCTCGACTGGACGAGGACCGCGCCGCGGGAGGAGTCCCTGGAGTTCCTCCTCTCGCTGCCCGGGGTCGGCCGAAAAACAGCCGCCTGCGTGCTGATCTTCACCTGGGGCATTCCGGAGATCCCGGTCGACGTCCACATCCACCGCGTCGGCGGCAGACTCGGGCTCTTCCCCCCCGAAAATTCGCTGGAGCGCGCCCACGACGAGATGCTGGCGATCGTCGATCCCGAGGACGCATACGAGCTCCACATGAATCTGATCCGGCATGGGCGCGAGGTCTGCCGGCCGAGGCCCCGCTGCGGGGAGTGCGAGCTGCGCCGCATGTGCCCGTGGTACCGCTCTGGGGTCCGGGAGACACGCTGATCCAGCACCGCGGGCGGGTGTTGATGCCCGGGCGCCCGACGCGCCAGTAGTATCTCCGCCGCCGTCCGCGGGAATGGCCCGGGAGCCGGCTTCCGAGCATCGAATGAGCAAGCGAACCTTCATCGTCTTCGGCGTCCTTATCGCCGTCCTCGCGGTCCTGATCCCGTGGCTCGCCTTCCGCTCGGACGGCGACGCCGACACGGGGCGCGAGGAGGTCGCGGCGAGCCTCGAGTCCGGCCAGGAGCTGTTCGAGATCAACTGCGGCGCCTGCCACAAGCTCTACGCGGCGGGGACCGACGGCAACTTCGGCCCTGACCTCGATGAACTGCTCGCCCCCGCCGGGCCGCCGACGGGCAGCGGCGCCGAGAAAACGATCGAAGCGACCGAGGGCCGGGTCCTCAACGCCATCATCGAAGGGGTCGACAGCGGCACCACCCCCGGCCGCATGCCCCCCGAAATGCTCACCGGGGAGCAGGCGGAAGAAGTCGCCGAATTCGTCGCCCAGACCGCCGGCCGCGGTTGACCCCAGGGCCGACGGGCCGATTCCCCGCGACATTCGCGGGAAAATCGGCCCATCAGCGGCCGGCTGGGGTTAGGCTTGCCTAGTTCCTGAACCAGAGGGCGCTGAAGACGCCCGCGTGGTCGGAGTTCCAGAACCCGTTCACGGGTTCCAGCCCGGTCACCAGCGAGTTCTTCAGCTTGATCACGTCTGGATCGCGGGTGAGGATGTGGTCGACCTGATGGTCGAAGTCCGCGACGCTGCCACCGGCCCCTTCGGCCAGCAGGCTCGAGTCGAGGCAGCAGCTGAGCGGTTCGTCGGTGCTCCGGTTGGCAAAACCGGCTCCGATGAGGAAGTTGTAGGCCAACGTGTTGGGGCCTACCGCCGTGTCGTCGTCCGAATTGAGGTCGCCGACGAGCACCACCGGAAGCGAGCTCATCGCCGGCCCGGCCGCCAGCTCTTCGGCCTGTTCGAGCCGCACGACCGGATGGCTCGCCTCCAGATGCGTGTTGACGAAGCGGAACGAGTCGCTGCCGCGAACCTTGGCGTCGGTTGCGGTCCAGCCCCTGGGGATCACTAGAGGTTCACCGAGAATCGGAATCGGAACCGAGAACAGCGATTCGTAGTGATCTCCACTCGCATTCCAGGTCCTCACGCCGGCGCCCCGCCTGGCAAGGATCACATCGTGCACAGTCAATCGTCCCATGATCTCGGCATCGGCGAGCGCCCCGCCCGGGCCATCGCCGGCGATCCCGTTCATGTCAGCGGGTGCTTCGAAGTCGAACTCCTGTTGGACGACCACGACCCGGTACTGGGGCTTGCCTTTGCCTTCTTTGCCCTTGCCCTTGTTCAACTCGTTGAGCAGCAGCTCCAGGTAGTCGTGGTTGAAGGGCGTAGCGGCGGGCGACAGGGGCGTCGTCTGCCAGTTGGCGACCTCCTGAAGGCCGACGAGGTCCGGCTTCGTCTGCAGGATCTCCTGCGCAAGGCCTTTGGCGCGGGTCGGGAAGTCGTTCGCCACTACTTCGTTCAGTAGCTCCCCCGTCGCATCGAGGAACTGTTCGAAATTTTCGATTTCGAAGACCGGTTTTTCGGTGCCTCCGATGTAGAGGTTGCGAGTCATCACCTTGCCGATCTTCCCCTTGCCCTGGCTCTGGGCGGGCTGGAAGTGATTGCCGTTGCCGTGCGATTGCGCGACGGGGGCGTTTACGGCCTTGGCCTTGCTGATCCCGGCGCGCGCCTTCGCGGCTGCCCCACCGGGCAGCAGCAGGGCGATGACGAGCATCGCGGCGATCGCCGGCAGCGGCAGGCGCCGGGCTATTGCGTGAGCGTTGATCAAGGTATTGCTCCTCTTCGTCGGCGACCGTCTCGGTCGGTTACGTTGAGGCGCCTCCGGTCGGGGTGGCGCTCGCGCGTCATATCCCCGGCGCCGCTACACGCGAAACGCACTATACGGACCCGGAGTTGCGGGTAGTCGAAAAACGGGTATTTGCGCTGGCAGATTAATCTGCCATACTCAGACTTAGATTTTTTACCCAGTCAAGACGAAACCTGGAGGTAAACGACAAAGTGGCAAAGACGATCGGGATCGACCTCGGCACGACCAACTCCTGTGTCGCCGTCATGGAGGGCGGCGAGCCGACCGTGCTGGAGAACGCAGAGGGCGGGCGCACGACCCCCTCGGTGGTCGCCTTCACCGACTCCGGCGACCGTCTGGTCGGCACCGTCGCCAAGCGCCAGGCGGTGATGAATCCCGAGAACACCATCTTCTCGATCAAGCGCTTCATGGGCCGCAAGGAGGCCGAGGTCAAAGAGGAGGAGACGATCGTCCCCTACAAGGTCGAGGCCGGCCCCAACGGCGACGTCCGGGTAGACGTGCGCGGCAAGCAGTACAGCCCGCCGGAGATCAGCGCGATGATCCTGCAGAAGCTGAAGGCGGACGCCGAAGCGAAGCTGGGCGACACGGTCGACAGCGCGGTGATCACCGTCCCCGCCTACTTCAACGACGACCAGCGGCAGGCGACCAAGGATGCCGGCAAGATCGCCGGCCTCGACGTGAAGCGGATCATCAACGAGCCGACCGCCGCATCGCTTGCCTACGGCCTCGACAAAGAGGAGGCCGACCACACGATCCTCGTCTTCGACCTCGGTGGCGGCACCTTCGACGTCTCGGTGCTGGAAATCGGCGACGGCGTCTTTGAGGTGAAGGCGACTTCCGGCGACAACCACCTGGGCGGCGACAATTGGGACAAAGCGATCGTCGAGTGGCTGGTCGCCGAGTTCAAAAAGGACCAGGGAGTCGACCTAGCGGCCGACAAGAACTCGCTGCAGCGCCTCTACGAGGCGGCCGAGAAGGCGAAGATCGAGCTCTCCTCGGCGCAGGAGACGCAGATCAACCTGCCCTTCATCACCGCCGTCGAGGGCCAGCCCAAGCACCTCGA
>DASUUD010000160.1:0-9990 GCA_036374255.1 Solirubrobacterales bacterium
GGTCGAGGCGCTCGGCCTGGTCGGCGAGGCGCCGGTCGTGGTCGATCCGGTGATGGTCGCGGAGAGCGGCGCCGTGCTGCTCGACCAGGACGCCCGTCGGGCCCTCGTGGAGCGGCTGCTGCCGCTGGCCACCGTGGCGACGCCGAACATCCCCGAGGCCCGCGAGCTGACGGGCGCGCCGGAGGGCGACTCGCAGGAGGACCTCGCGCGCGAGGTGCTGGCGCTCGGACCCAAGGCGGTCGTGGTCACCGGCGGGCACAGCGAGCGCGCGGTGGACGTCTACTTCGACGGGGTCGACGCGGAGGCGATCGACGGTGAGCGACACCCCGACGGCTCCTCCCACGGCTCGGGCTGCACCCATTCCTCGGCGCTGGCCGCCTTCCTCGCCCGCGGCGAGTCCCCGCTCGAGGCGGCCCGAAGGGCGCGCGCCGTGGCCTCCGCCGCGGTGGCGGCCGGGCTGAGCGACCTGGGCGCCGGCGCCGGCCCGGTCGACGTGTTCGACCTCGCCGCGGCTCTCCGCCGATAGATTTCGGCAATGAGCTCCAACGGCCAGACTGCGACGAGTCTGCCGCGCCCGCGCTCCAGCGCCGTCTTCGACGGCCCCGAGCGCGCCGCCGCCCGCGCCTACATGAAGGGGATCGGCTTCGACGACGACGCCCTCAGCCGCCCGACGATCGGCATCGCCAACACCTGGATCGAGGCGATGCCGTGCAACTTCCACCTGCGGGGACTGGCCGAGCACATCAAGGAGGGAGTCCGCGCCGCAGGTGGCACCCCGATGGAGTTCAACACGATCGCCATCTCCGACGGGATCACGATGGGAACGGAGGGGATGAAGACCTCGCTGGTCAGCCGCGAGGTGATCGCCGACTCCATCGAGCTGACCGCGCGCGGCTACCAGTTCGACGCGATCGTCGGCCTCTCGGCCTGCGACAAGACGATCCCCGGTTGCGTGATGGCCCTGGCGCGCCTCGACATCCCCTCGCTGATGCTCTACGGGGGCTCGATCGCCCCCGGCCATTGGCACGGCCACGACGTCACGATCCTCGACGTCTTCGAGGCGATCGGCGCCCACGCCGCGGGCGAGATGAGCGAGGAGGAACTGCACGAGCTGGAGGGAGTTGCCAGCCCCGGAGCGGGCGCCTGCGGGGGTCAGTTCACCGCAAACACGATGGCCTGCGCCTTCGAGGCGCTGGGTATCAGCCCGGGCGGCTCGGCGATGGTGCCCGCCGAAGACGACGAGAAGGGGACGGTCGCCGAGAAGATCGGCGAGATGGCGATGCGGGTGCTGAGCGAGGACCTGCGGCCGAGCCGGGTGATCACTCGCGAGTCGCTGGAGAATGCGATCGCCTGCGCCTGCGCCTCCGGGGGCTCGACCAATGTCGTCCTGCATCTGCTCGCGGTGGCCCGCGAGGCGGGAGTCGATCTGGACATCGACGACTTCGAGCGGATCTCTCGGCAGACCCCGCTGCTCGCGGACCTGAAGCCCGGCGGGCGCTTCGTCGCGACCGACCTCTACCGCGCCGGCGGGGTGCCGCTGGTCCTGCAGAGGCTGGCTGAGGCCGGCGTCCTGCACGAGGACGCGATCACGGTTACCGGGCGCACGATCGGAGAAGAGGCCGAGGCGGCGGTCGAGGCCGAGGGGCAGGAGGTCGTGAGGCCCCTGTCCAATCCGCTCAAGCCCGAGGGTGGGCTGGCGATCCTGCGCGGCAACCTCGCCCCGGAGGGGGCCGTGGTGAAGCTGGCCGGCACCGAGCGCACCAAGCAGGTCGGGCCGGCGCGGGTCTTCGAGTCCGAGGAGGAGTGCTTCCGCGCCGTCAAGGACCAGCAGATCAGACCGGGGGACGTCGTCGTCATCCGCAACGAGGGCCCGGCCGGAGGCCCCGGGATGCGGGAGATGCTCCAGGTCACGGCGGCGATCGTCGGCGAGGGGCTCGGCGAGGAGGTCGCGCTGCTCACCGACGGGCGCTTCTCGGGCGCGACCCGTGGGCTGATGGCCGGCCACGTCGCCCCGGAGGCGGTCAAGGGCGGCCCGATCGCTGCGCTGCGAGAGGGCGACGAGATCACCCTCGACGTCGAGGCCCGCCGCATCGACGTGGCTCTCTCCGAGGAGGAGATCGCCGCGCGAATCGCTGAGTACAGCCGCCCCGAGCCCGCTTACCGCAGCGGCGTCATGGCCAAGTACGCGGCGACGGTCAGCTCCGCCTCTGAGGGCGCGGTCACTGCCTAGCTGTCAGGAAGTCCTCGAGGATCGCGTTGAAGCGCTGCGGTCGCTCGAACTGCGGCACGTGCCCCGTCCGCTCGAAGATCTCGAGCCGGGAGCCGGGGATGCGCCGGTGGTAGCTGAGCGCCGCCTGCACCGGGATCACCCGGTCGTCGAAGCCCCAGAGGACCAGGGTGGGGATGTCGATTTCGCCGAGCCGCTCGCGGATGTCGTGGCGGATCGCCGCTCGGAGCGAGTCGCCGAAGCCGTCGCACCGTTCGAGCCCGTTCGCCATCTGCTCCCAGAGCAGCTCAGGCCGCAGCAGGTTCGGGAAGCGGACGAAGCGGTTGAAGACGATCTCGCGCAGCCGGGGCCTGCCGATGATCTCACTGCTGCGGATCGCGAACAGAGGGCTGAAGGTTCTCCAGACGTAGGCCGTGACCACGGCCCGCTCCTCCGGGTTCCAGGTATTGACGATCCCGGCTGCGGAGACCAGCGCGAGGCGATCGAAGCGGCCCGGCTCCGCTGTCACCGCCTCGGCTCCGACGAAGCCACCGAGCGAGTTGCCCACCAGCGCCGCCCCTGACCCGATCCCGAGCTTCTCGCAGAAGTCGTGCAGGAGCCGGCCGTATGCCGGGACGTCGATCGGCCAGGAGGGAATCGGGCTGCGCCCGAATCCGGGCAGGTCCGGCGCGATCACGCGGTGGGTGCGCGCGAAATGCGGGAGGTTCTCCAGCCAGTTCTGCCAGGAGCCGGAGATGCCGTGCACGAAAACGATCGGCTCGCCCTCGCCCATCTCCACGTAGTTGACCGAGGCCCCCGGCAGCTCGACCCTGCGCAGGTGGTGCCTCCAGTCGATCGCGAGCCACTCCGGGTCGGGGTCTCCGTAATCGAATCCGGCAGGCGTGGACCGGCCGACCCAGGCGCCGCGCCTAGCCGCCATCGAGCGCGGGCAATCGACTCAAGGCCCATCCTCCCTTGGCGGCGGCTGCGCGGGCGGCGCCTCCTCGGTGTGCACTCCGAGCGGGTTGAGTGCCTTGGGCACCGGAGTGTCGGGACGCTTGAGCACCCGTATGCCATAGACGAATACGTTGGCGCCGCCGATGTTGCTGCCGAGCGCCAGAAGGCCCTCGGAGACGAGCCCCAGCACCAGGGCCAGAGTCCGCACCTCGTCGTCCACGTAGCCGGGCCGCTGGGCCAGCCAGGTCAGCGCGAACAGAGCGGTGGTCGCCACCATCGCGACCAGGTGGATGGTGGCCATGGTCCGCGCCGGCGTTCCCTTCCGGAGGTCCAGCCAGTCGAGCAGCCCCGTGATCGCGGCGGGCGCCGCAAAGATCAGACCGACCGAGATCGCGATCAGGGCGGCATGGGACATCTCCGGGGTCTGCAGCCCCGCCTTGCCCGCGACAAGGGCCGCCACGCCGGCGGTGTAGGCGCCGATGCTGGCGTGGGTCAGCGGAGGGTGGAGCGGCTTTCCGGGTGCCCCCTTCACGAGGAGAAGTAGTCGGTTCATCGAGCAGCCTCCTTTCCAGGCTACGATCGCCACGACGACTCTGGCGCACAGAGTGGCGCATCGACGAGGCGCGGTGCTCACCGCTCGCCGTCGACCGCCTCCAGCCTATCTACGCGTACCCCATCCGTTCCAGTACCGGGATCTCGCGGATCTGGGGGGGCTGCAGGTGATCCCAGAGGATCCCGCGCGGGCGCTCGTACTGGCGCTCCACCTCGATCACCGCGCGCGGCGTCGCGATCAGGTCGACCGGCAGGTCATGGGCCGTCACCATCAGATGGCGGCGGAGGATCTGGATCGGGTGCACGGTCGTCGCCACGGTGGTGTGGTCGTCGATCTTTCCCGCGTCTATCAGGATCCCGTACTCGAGGTCCGAGTAGCCGCCGCCCTTGCCGATCCGGGCTCCGCTCAGGTTGACGGCGACGGACCCGCAGAGGACGAAGTCGATCTCCGGAAGATCGTCGAGCGCCACCACCCGGCCGTGCCTGAGTGCCCCCTTTATCGTCGCCGCCTCTTTCATCGCCGCCTTCGAGAGCCGCTTCGGTTCGAGAACCCGGAAGGGATGGGGGTCACGCAGCCGCGGCACGGCCATGATCACCGTCTTGCCTTCCTCGAGCGCCATGCGGCGGGCGTGGGTCTGCGGCGAGTCCGGGTTGGCCTTGATCGCCCGCGCTCGCTTCCAGAGCCTGTGCCCTGCCAGCTTTTCGGCCGCCAGCCGGGCGCCGGCGAAGTTGGGAATCCGCCCCTCGGCGCCGGGGAACCTCGAGACGCCCTCGCGATCCATCGCCTTCCACACGTCCTTACGGACCTGGTCCTTGGAGCGCACGGGCGGAAAGATAGCCGCCGGGCAGGCTGGATCGCCGCAGGCACGATTGCAGGGAATCGCCCCCTTCCAGCCGAAACCAGCCCTGCCTACACTTTGCCAAGGGCCGTTTAGGCGAAGCGACTCCTGGATAGGACAACCCAGTTGGGACCTAAGGCGAAAATCGGAATCCTTGCCGCGGCCTTTATGCTCGCGCTCTGCGCGGTCGCCTACGCCTACGATCGCTCCCAGGACGACAGGATCGCCGAGGGGGTGACGATCGGCGGAGTGGACGTCGGCGGCCTCGGCCCCCAGGAGGCGAAGCGGGAGGTGCGCAGGCAGCTGCTGGCGCCGCTGCGGCATTCGTTGCGGGTCGGCTACGGCGGGGAAAGCTGGAGGCTGCCGGGGGAGAGGCTCAAGGTCCACGCCGACCTCGATCGCGCCGTCGCCGAGGCGCTCGAGGCCAGCCGCGACGGCGGGCTTCCGACGAGGATCGTCCGCTACGTGAGCGGCGGCGACGTCGACGAGCAGGTCTCGGCGGAGGTCAGCTACTCCAAGCCGGCGATCAACAGGTTCGTGCGCCGGATCGCCGCTGGGGTGAACCGCGAGCCGAAGGACGCCACGGTCGCGGCCGACGGCGACTCGCTGAGCGTCGCGCCGGCGGAGTGGGGCCGCAAGCTGCGCGACAACCTGCTAACTGAGCAGCTCCACGCCGCGGTGCTGAACGCCGACGCGGACCATTCGATCGCGGCCCGGACCCGCCCGGTTCCCCCGGAGGTGACGGCGGACGAGGTGGCCGAGGAGTATCCGGCCTACCTGACGCTCGACCGGGCCAACTACACGCTCCGGCTCTGGAAGAACCTGAAGCTGGCCGAGGAGTACACGGTCGCGGTCGGACAGGTCGGGCTGGAAACCCCCGAAGGCCTCTACTCGATCGAAACCAAGGAGGTCGAACCCACCTGGCACGTGCCCGAATCCGACTGGGCGGGCGACCTCGCGGGACAGTCGATTCCGCCCGGCCCGGGAAATCCGCTGAAGGCACGCTGGATGGGGATCTACGACGGGGCCGGGATCCACGGCACAGAAGAAACCTCGTCGCTGGGCACCTCCGCCTCGCACGGCTGTGTGCGGATGGCGATCGACGAGGTGATCGAGCTCTACGACCAGGTCCCGGTCGGCACGCCGATCTACATCGGCTAGCGCAGGCACATCGCCTCCCGTGCCGAATCTCTCCGAGATGACCTGGGAACAGGCCATGGCCGGATTCGACCGCGACCTGCGGGCGCGCAGCGCCGCCGAGCGGACCCGGCGCGCCTACGGGGTTGACTTGGAGCAGCTGGCCCACTGGGCGGGGGAGAGGGGCCTGCGGCCCGCAGACCTGCGCCACCGGGACGTGCGCCGCTACGCGGCGGGACTCTCAAGCGAGGGGGCCGCGCCGGCGACGGTGGCGCGGAAGCTGGCGGCGGTCCGCGGTCTCTACGACTTCCTGGTGCGGACCGAGCAGGTGGGCCAGAATCCGGCCGACCTCGTCGCCAGCCCGAAGCGGGAGAAGAAGCTGCCGCGGGTCCTCAACGGAGAGCAGGTGCGGGCGCTGCTCGAGCGCATCCCGGCGCGAACCCCCCTCGAGCTGCGGGACCGGGCGATGCTGGAGCTCGCCTACTCCTGCGGCCTGCGCTGCGAGGAGATCGTCTCGCTCGACGTCGGCTCGATGGACTTCGAGTCCGAGCAGCTGCGGATCGTGGGCAAGGGGTCGAAGGAGCGGCTAGTCCCGGTCGGGGAGCCGGCCCAGCGGGCGCTGCGGCGCTACCTGGAGAGGGGCCGTCACGCGCTCGCCGCCGATCGCAGCGAGACGGCGCTGTTCCTCTCCAAGAGCGGTCGCCGACTTTCCAAGTCCGACGTTACCCGGCGCCTCGGGATCTGGGTGCGGGAGGCGGCCCTGGCGGGAGGCATCTCGCCGCACTCCCTGCGCCACAGCTTCGCCACCCACCTCTTGGAAGGCGGCGCCGATCTGCGTACGATCCAGGAGTTGCTGGGGCACGCATCGATCTCCACGACCCAGGTCTATACGCGCGTCGATGCCGCCCGGCTGCGTGACGCATACGTTGCGACCCACCCGCGCGCATAACGAAAAGTCACAAATCGCCCGTAGAATCCTGCAAATTCCATGGAAACCGGCGTGAAAGAGGTTGAGCTCCGAGAGCTGTGGCGCCGCTACAAGCAGGAGGGCGACGCCGCGGCGCGCGAGCGACTCGTCGTCGCCTACTCGCCGATGGTCAAGTTCGTCGCCGGGCGGCTGGGAGCCGGCCTTCCCTCCCATGTCGACGACGCGGACCTGATCTCCTACGGGCTGATGGGGCTGATCGGGGCGATCGAGCGATTCGACCCGGATCGCTCGATCAAGTTCGAGACCTTCGCGATGACGAGGATCCGCGGCGCGATCATCGACGAGCTGCGCTCCCTCGACTGGGTCCCGCGCTCGGTGCGCTCGCGCGCCCGCGAAATCGAGGCCGCCCAGTCCAAGCTGGAGCATGAGCTGCAGCGGGCGCCAACCGAGTCCGAGCTGGCGGAACGACTGAACGTCAGCGAGGAGGAGCTGCAGGCCTCGCTGCTGGAGATCGCCAACTCGTCGGTCTACGCGCTCGACGAGCTCTGGACGGTCTCCGACTCCTCCGGCGACACGGTCTCCCTGCTCGACACGATCTCCGATCCCGGCGCCGAAGACCCCCAGGAGTCCCTGGCGAGCAGCGAGGTCAAGGACCGACTCACGGAGGCGATCGCCTCGCTGCCCGAGCGCGAGCAGCTCGTCGTCGCGCTCTACTACTACGAGGGCCTCACCCTGCGCGAGATCGGCGAGGTGCTCGGCGTGACCGAGTCGCGCGTCTCCCAGCTGCACACGAAGGCCGTGATGCGGTTGAAGTCAGCACTTCAGGCGGTGTAGCTTCTCTGCGTGCCTCATAAGGCCGCAGACCGGATTCGCAACGTCGCTCTGATCGGGCACCGGGGCTGCGGCAAGACGAGCCTGCACGAGGCGCTGCTGTTCGAGGCCGGGGAGACGAACCGGCTCGGGTCGGTGGGCGCCGGCACCACCGTCTCGGACTACGAGCCCGATGAGCAGGCGCGCGAGATGTCGATCGGCGCTGCCGTGGCGAGCTTCGAGCACGACGGGCGCGAGATCAACCTGATCGACACCCCGGGCGAGCCCAGCTTCGTGGCCGACGCGGTGGCGGCGCTGCGAATCGCCGACGCCGCGGTCGTGGTCGTCAACGGCGTCACCGGCGTCGAGGTGCACACCGAGCGGCTCTGGCGGCGGGCCGACGACGAGGGCCTGGCGCGGCTGGTCTTCGTCAACATGCTCGACCGGGAGCGCGCCGACTTCTTCGCCGCCCTGGATTCGCTCAAGCGCTCCTTCGGTTCCCACGTGGTCGCGACCGAGATCCCGATCGGCGCCGAGCATGAGCTGAGCGGGGTGATCGACCTGATCGACATGCGGGCGTTCGTCTCCGAGGGCAGCGGCCGCGGCAACGCCGAGGAGACGGACATCCCCGAGGAGCTGCGCGACGATGCCGAGGAGTACCGCGAGAAGCTGATGGACGAGGTGGCCGAGAACTCCGACGAGCTGATGGAGCGCTACCTCGAGGGGGAGGAGATCGACCACGAGGAGATCGTCACGGTGCTGAAGCAGGGGGTCACCGCCGGTCGGATCTTCCCGGTGACCTGCGGTGCGGCGACCCGCAACCTGGGGACGGGGCGGCTGCTCGAGGCCCTCGTCGAGGACCTCCCCTCGCCCGCGATGCGGGGGGCGGTGGCCGCGATCGGGCCGGAGGGAGAGGAGATCGAGATCGAGCCCGACGAGGGCGGTCCGCTGGTCGCCTACGTGTTCAAGACGCTGGCCGATCCCTATACGGGGCGGGTCAACCTGTTCCGCATCTACCGCGGCTCTCTGCGCTCGGACTCCCAGGCGGTCAACGCGACCCGCCACCAGAAGGAGCGGATCGGGCAGCTGGGGCGGCCGCTCGGCAAGGATCTCGTGCCGGTGCCGGAGCTGGGCGCCGGCGACATCGGCGCCGTAGCGAAGTTGAAGGAAACGCAGGCCGGCGACGTGCTCTGCGACAGCCAGGAGGAGATCGCCTTCCCCAGGCTCGACCTTCCCGCCCCGGTGATGGCCTTCGCCTACGAGCCCAAGTCCAAGGGCGACGAGGAGAAGGCGGCGGCGGCGGTTCGGCGGCTGAGCGAGGAGGACCCGACCCTGGACGTGCACCGCGACCAGCAGACCGGGGAGCAGATCGTCGCCGGCCTCACCCAGGTCCACGTGGAAGTCATCGTGGAGCGGATGAAGCGGCGCTTCGGCGCCGAGATCGAGCTGCACCCGCCGCGGGTCCCCTACCAGGAGACGATCCGCCAGCCGGCGGCGGCCCACGCCCGCTACAAGAAGCAATCCGGGGGGCGCGGCCAGTTCGCCGACTGCAAAATCGAGATCGAGCCGGCCGAGGACGGGGCCGGCTTGGAGTTCGTCAACAAGATCAAGGGTGCGGCGATCCCGGGCAGCTTCATACCGGCGGTCGAGAAGGGCGTCCAGGAGGCGATGGAACACGGCACCGTCGCCGGCTACCCCGTCAAGGACGTGCGGGTCAGGCTCGTCGACGGCAAACACCACGACGTCGACTCCTCGGAGATGGCCTTCAAGATCGCCGGCTCGATGGCCTTCAAGCAGGCGATGGAGGAAGCCTCGCCGGTGCTGCTGGAGCCGATCGTCCGGCTCACCGTGAGTTGCCCCGAGGACATCGTGGGCGACGTGATCGGCGATCTCAACTCGCGGCGCGGACACCCACTCGGGATGGAGCCGAAAGGCTCGATGACCGAGCTGAAGGCGGAGGTGCCGATGGCCGAGGTTCTCGACTACGCCCCGGATCTGCGCTCGATCAGCGGCGGGCGAGCCGACTTCACTATGGAGTTCGAGCGCTACGACGAGGTGCCGGCCCATCTCGCTGACAGGGTCGTTGCAGCGGCGCGTGACGCGGCCCAGGTGAGCGCCTAGCCCGCCCGCCCCGCTGCTAGTTTGGCTTCGTGAGCCCCGACGAGACCTGCGCCGTCTGCGGCCGCACGATCCTGGCCGGAGAGCGGACCCACAGCTTCGTCAGCCCGCGGGAGGGAGTGCGCCACGTCTGCGACCTCTGCCGGGAGCGGGCCCGGGCCCTGGGCTGGGTGGATCCCGCGGCGCCGGGCGCCAACGTCGGCCGCCGGAGGGGTCCGGAGAGCTCGGGGACGGGACGGCTGGAGCGGGCCGTGGACCGCTTCAACGGCAGCGAGGCGTCGCGGATGGTCGCCGGCCTCAGCCGGACGCTGGGGGGCCCCTGGGCGTCGGTCGGCGCGGCGGCCGGCTCGCCGAGCGAAGTCCGCGTGACCGTCGCCTGGGAGCTGTGCTGGTACCAGTGGTGCGTGGACGTGGACGACGAGGTGCGGCCCGTCTTCGAGATC
>DASUUD010000161.1:0-5410 GCA_036374255.1 Solirubrobacterales bacterium
TCGGCGAGGGGCCGCTCGAGGACTCGCGCCCGCCGCGGCTCGCCAACGCCATGGGCTTCGTCTTCCTCGGCGGCGCCGCGCTCGCCTGGTGGCTGGGCTCGCCGACCGTCGGGATCGTGCTCGCCGCGCTGGTTGCCGCCCTGGCGCTGCTGGCCGCGACGAGCGGCTTCTGCACCGGCTGCGAGATCTACAAGCTCGGCGCCCGGGTGCGTGGGATCTCGCCGCGCCACCACAGCCACATCGACCCGGCCGACCTCGGCAGGCTCGACGGGCACACCCGTGCCTACGTCGAGTTCACCCACCCTCTCTGCTCTGAGTGCCGCGAGTGGGAGGAGCGCCTCGCCGGCCGCTCCGATCCGCTGGTCACCCTCGACGTCCGCGAGCGTCCCGACCTCGCCCGCAAGTACGGGATCGCGGTCGTGCCCACCGTCCTCTCGGTGGCCGCCGACGGCACCGTCTTGGAGAGACACGCCCCCTGAGGCCGGAGGTTCTCCCCCGGGGAGGGTCTCAGTCCCGCTAGCGGACGGTCGGCGTGGCCGAAGCCGCCAGGGCGATCGGCGTCGGACTCTCCACGGATGGCAAGGACCCCGAGACCGTGCCAATCCGACCGGCCTCATCCACCGCCAGCACGACTCTGTGCTCCGCGCTGTCGAGCGCGACGGCCGGCCAGAAGATCAGCCAGACGCCGAAGGTGATCACGCCGAGCAGCAGGTGGAAAACGAGATTGGCCGGGCGCCCCTTCACAAGGATCACCTGAAAATCCATCAGCGCCTCGACCCGCCAGCCCTGGGCGAGGAAGACCGCGATCCGCTCCGCGAGCGCCGCCTGTCGCTGCTCGGTTGTCAATTTGCTGCGATCCATGACGCACCCGTTCTCGGAGCACTCAACCGATTTATGAGCATGCGGGCCAGATCTCGACATTTGACCTAGTGCCCCTGGATTGCGCGCGGCGCGGGGGCGGCACCCGTGGCTCAGCGGCCGCGCGCTGGCTAGCCTTAGTCATCGCGGCAAAACACCTCATCGCCGGCGCGACGGGCTTCATCGGCGGCCGGCTGGCGGCCTCGCTCGCCGGCTCGGCGGATCGGGTCCGCTGCCTGGTGCGCGATCGATCCAAGGCCGCGCCTCTGGAGGCGCGGGGGTTCGAGCTGCACGTCGGGGACGTGACCGACGCGGAGAGCCTTGCCGGCGCCGGGGCCGACGTCGAGGTCGCCTACTTCCTGGTCCACTCGATGGCGGGCGGGGCCGGCTTCGCCGAGCGCGAGCAGCAGGGCGCCGCCAACTTCGCCCGGATGGCGAAGCGCGAGGGAGTCGAGCGGGTGATCTACCTGGGCGGCCTCGGCGACGAGAGCACCTCCGAGCACCTGCGCAGCCGGCATCTCACGGCTCAGACCCTGGCGGCCGAGGGGCCGCCGCTCACCTACTTCCGCGCCGCGATGGTGGTCGGCGCCGGCAGCGAGTCCTACCGGACGCTGCGCTACCTGGTCGGGCGGCTGCCGGTGATGGTGGCGCCCTCCTGGCTGCGCACCCCCACCCAGCCGATCGGGATCGACTCGACGATCGAGTACCTGCGCAGGGCCCCTGAGGTCCCCGAGTCGGAGGGGCGCGAGGTCCAGATCGGAGGCCCCGACGTCCTCTCCTACGGCGAGATGCTGGACCGGATGGCGCTGGCGATGGGCAAACGCCCGCCGCTGAAGATCCCGGTCCCGTTCATCACGCCATGGCTCTCGGCGCTCTGGCTCGGCCTGGTGACGCCGGTGGACACCAGGGTGGCGCGACCTCTGGTGGAGGGCCTGAGGACGGCGACCGTCGTCACCGACCCCTCCGGCGCGGAGCCGTTCGGGATCGAGCCCGAATCCTTCGACCGGGCGCTGCGCGCGGCCTACATCGAGGAGGAGCGGGGCTGAGGGCGGCGGTCGTCCTCTTCACGCGCGATCTGCGCGTGCTAGATCAGGCGGCGCTGGCGAGCGCGGCGCGCGAGGCGGAGCGCGTCGTCCCGCTCTTCGTTCTCGACGAAGCGCTGCTGCGCGGCCCCTGCGGCGCCCCCAACCGCCTCTCCTTCCTGCTCGACAGCCTGAGGGACCTGGAGGGCTCGCTGCGGCAGCGCGGCGGTCGCCTCGTCCTGCGCCGGGGCGATCCGGTCGAGGAGGCGTTGCGCGCGGCGGCGGAGGCCGGCGCGGAGGCGATCCACCTGGGCGAGGACGTGAGCGGCTACGCCGCGCGGCGGCTGAGGCGGTTGCGCAGCGGCTGCGAGCGGGCGCGGATCGAGCTGCGCACCTTGCCCGGGGTCACCGTGGTCCCGCCGGGCGCGATCGTCCCGCAGGGAGGCGACCACTTTCGGGTCTTCACGCCCTACTGGCGGCAGTGGAGGGAGTTCCCGCGGGGGGCGCCGCTCAAGGCGCCGCGCCGCGTGCGGGTGCCGGGAGGGGTGCGCGGCGAGCGGATCCCGGATTTGCGGGAGCTGACCACCGCGCCCCCGTCACCTGATCTCCTCGAGGGGGGTGAGACCGCCGCGCGCCGCCGGCTGGAGCGCTGGCTTCGCGGCGGCCTCACCGGCTACGAGGAGGGCCACGACGTCCTCGCCGCGGCGGCGACCTCGCGGCTTAGCGCCGACCTGCACTTCGGCTGCCTCTCCCCGGCGGCGGTGCTGGCGCGGAGCGAGGGCCGCCCGGGGGGCGAGCCCTTCGCCCGCCAGCTCTGCTGGCGGGACTTCCATCACCAGGTGCTGGCGGCGCGTCCCGACCTGCCCCACCGCGACTACCGCCCGCGCGGCGACCGCTGGCGGCGCGACCGGAACCTGGCGGAGGCCTGGCGCGAGGGACTCACCGGCTACCCGATCGTCGACGCCGGCATGCGCCAGCTCGCCCGCAAGGGCTTCATGCATAACCGCGCCCGGCTGATCGTCGCCTCCTTCCTCAGCAAGACCCTCTACCTCGACTGGCGCCTCGGGGCCGAGCATTTCGCCCGGCTGCTGGTGGATGCTGACCTCGCCAACAACTGCGGCAACTGGCAATGGGTCGCCGGGACCGGCAACGACACGCGGCCGAACCGGGTGCTCAACCCGCTGCGGCAGGCCCACCGCTTCGATCCTGCGGGTGAGTACGTGCGCCGGTACCTGCCGGAGCTCTCCGGGGTCAAGGGCGGCGCCGTGCACGAGCCCTGGAGGCTCGAGCCCGCGGAGAGGCGACGACTCGACTACCCGGAGCCTGTGGTCGACCACGAGAGCGCCGCTGCGGAATTTCGCCGTTTCCGCGAAGGCCGCTCCGGGTAGACAGCGGCCATGGTTCCAGGCTCAATACTCGTGATCATCGTCGGGATCGTGCTTGCGCTGCTCGTCAGCTACGTGCTCGGGATCATCGTGGTCCTGATCGGGCTGGCGATGCTGCTGGTGCCGATGCTGACCGGTGGCGCCCGGCGCGTCTAGAGCAGCCATCAGCGACAATTGAGGGCCGATGGCTGCTTGGAAGCTGCCGCTGATCGTCGCCGCGATCGCGCTTCCGATCGTCGCCGGCTTCCTGCTCGCCGGGCCCGCCCTGGGAACCGCCCTGGGGGCGGTGGCCGCGGTGACGATCCTGCTGATCGCGGCGTCGCAGCGGCCGCGCGGGCCGCTCGGCGAGCTGCCCAGCGACGGCAGGCGGCACGTGCTGCTCGTCGTCACCTGCACGGTCGAGGAGCCCGGCGCGGTGAGCGCGGTGGCCCGCGAGGCAGAGCTCGAGGGGCAGGACCGCGAGGTCGAGGTTCGCGTCCTCTCGCCGGCCAGCATCGGCTTCCTCGATCGCTGGGCCACCGACGTCGCCGGGGCTCGCCAGGCGGCGCAGGAGCGGCTCGTCACCACGGTCGCCGCTCTCGCCAGGTCTGGAATCGAGGCGGAGGCGCGGGTCGGCGACGAGGACGTGGTGCAGGCCGTCGAGGACCAGTTGCAGAGCTACCCCGCCGACAGGGTGGTCCTGGTCAGCACCAGGGCCGAGGAGGACGGCGGCGAAGATCGCGCCGCCGCGGAGCTGAGCGCCCGGCTGCGGGCCGACTTCCGCCACCTGGTCCTGAACCCATAGCGGCACTTGGCGCGAACGCGAAGCGCAGCCGACATTGACCACCCCATAACGGGGTGAAATCCGGAAAGGTGCCCAAACTCAGGCTCCCGGCAGGCCCTCGCGCACGTTCAGTCGCCCGATCTCCAGCTCCTCCACCTCGAGCCGACCTATCTTCGCGCTCTTGATCGTGAACCGCCCGATCGCGAGCCTGCCGATCGCCAGCCGCCCGATCGCGAAGGCCCCGATTGCGAGCGCGCCGATCGCGAGCGCGCCCCGCGCGCTGGCGCCGATCGCGCTCGCCGGGATCGCCTCGGGCCGGCTCTTCGATCTGCCCAGCCTGTGCATGGCCCAACCGTAGCGCCTAGCCTGCCCTGGAAGTGACAGCCTCGCGTCCGACCCTGCTCACCGTCCAACATGTGTCCTGGGAGACGCCGCACCGCATCCTCGATGCTTGCGACCAACTCGAGGTCGTGACCGCGCAGCCACTCGACGGCGACCCGTTACCCGATCTCGCCGAGGTCGCCGGCGCGGTCTTCATGGGCGGCCCGATGAACGTCGACGACGTCGATGCGTACCCCGGACTGGCGAGTGAGCGCGCCTGGCTCGCCGAGGCAATCACGCGGGGGACGCCGGTTCTGGGCGTCTGCCTCGGCGCCCAGCTGATCGCCCGCGCCCTCGGGGCGGAGGTGAGACCGGGTGAGGGGCCGGAGATCGGCTTCGCGCCGGTCGAGGTGCACGAACCCGAGGACCCGCTGCTCGGCGCCCTTGCGCCGGAGACGACCGTCCTTCACTGGCACGGCGACGTGTTCGACCTGCCCGAGGGTGCCGCTCCGCTGGCCTCCTCAACCCAGACCGCCCTCCAGGCGTTCCGCATCGAGAATGCCTGGGGCGTGCTCTTCCATGCCGAGGCGGACGCCGAGCTGGTCGAGAGCTGGCTTGCTGTCCCCGAGATGGCGGAGGAGGCCAGAACCGCGCTCGGCCCGCAGGCCACCTCGATTCTGCGCGATCGGGCGCGCGCCGCCGAGCCCGACCTGGTCCGCCGCTCGACCCCCGGCTTCCGCGCTTTCGCTGACACGGTCGCTCGCCCGCCGGACCGCTAGATTGGAGTTTGCGCGGTGGACGTAGCTCAGCTGGTAGAGCTCCTGGTTGTGGTCCAGGCGGTCGCCGGTTCGAATCCGGTCGTCCACCCCTCATCTGGAGTCAGATCCGTGGTCTTTGCGCCAAATGGCTTCCTCAAATTCCCCTCGTCTTTCTCGGAGGCGCTCCATTTGCAGCAAGGAATACCGGTGCTGGCGGGGATAGCCCGATCCGGCGTGTAGGGAACCGGATAGCGATTGCGGCATCGTTTGGCCGACCCCGGTCCTTCCGGAGATGGTGTCCGA
>DASUUD010000162.1:0-11012 GCA_036374255.1 Solirubrobacterales bacterium
TGAAGGGGCGGATCTGGTCGCGGATCGGACCCGTTGTCTGCTCGAAGAGCCGTTCGCTGGCTTTGAAGGCAGGGCCGAGCGCCTGCGCTTGCGGAATCAGGCCGATGAAGGCCGGCCGCGCGGCCCGTGCGAAGCGGTCGGAGCTGGCGAGCGCTGCCTCCAGGGTGGCGAGGGTCGAGGGGAACTCGATCAGCGCCTCCTGGATCGCCTGCTGCTCGTTGGCGAAGTTGCCCAGCGAAGCCCGGCCCGCTGTGACGAAGCGTTCGATCTGCCGGTCGTGCCTGGCGAGTTCGGTCGTCAGCTGCCCGAAGAGGTTGATCGAGCGGGCGATCGCGGTGCGGCGGCGGGCGAGGGCGCGGTTGAGATCGGCGAGGTAGTGCGCGAAGGGCTGCAGGCGCTTGAGGGCGCCCGAGACCTGCCCGGCGCGACCGCCGATCCCCTGGGCGCCGCCGGCGAGCAGCAGCTGCAGATACTGCTGGGTGTCGGCGTCGAGGGTCGAGAGAAGCGCTTCGAGCTGGACGTTGGGCTGGGTCCTGGAGAGCGGGAAGTGATGCCCCTCCTCGACGTGCCCCGGCGCCTTCCCGAGATCGATCTCGACGGTCATGTCGTTGAGGTTCGTTTTCGGCCGCAGCAGCAGCGTCGCGTCGGGGTGGATCAGCTCCAGGTACTGCGGCTCGATGTCCATGCCGACCACCGCGCGCCCGTCCTCGAGCTCGACCGAGCCGACTTTGCCGACTTTGACCCCCGCGATCACGATCTGCTGCCCCTGCCCCGCGGTCACCGCCTGGGCGCTGCTGAACTCCGCGCTGAGGGTGACGAAGTCTTCGCCCACGAACGGGGCCCAGGATGGCAGGGCGGCTTTCTGCTGGGTGAAGATCCACAGCGTCAGCACGATCGCCGCGGCGGTGAGCACCGCGATCGCGATCGTGTCCTTGCCGCGCCCCCGCGCCTGGCGGCTGAGCGAGGCCCGGAAGTGCCTCCAGCGGCTTGTCCCAGGCTCGCTCACGGGACGCTCCTGGGAGTCAGCTGGGGGGGCGCGGGCTGGCCGAGCGGGCCGTTGAGGTCGGGGACGGGATTGCGGTCGCAGCGCACGTTCGGCCTCTTCGGCGGCCGCCCCCCGAGCTGGGGCTGGACTCCGATGGGAGGGGCGACCGTGCGGCCGAAGGCCACTTTCTCCGAGGGCTGGGCGCCTCTCGGATTCGGAAGGCCCACCAGCTGGTCGCCACCACCCGGCTGCACCCGGAAGTAATGCCCGTTGCCGTCGAAGTTGGCTCCCTGGCTGGCGACGGCCGAGAGCCAGTAGAGGAACTCGCGGTACGCGGGCCCATTCGTGCTGAACTGGTCATTGATCGTCTGCTCGAAGGTGGGGACGAGGACCCGGGTCGTGCAGAGGCTGATCCGGTTGAGCTGCGGCAGGGCCGTCGCCTTGCCGGCCTGCGCGGCGCCGGCGAGGCCCGGCGTCGCTTCGCGCAGCAGCCTGGCGACGCCGCCGCCCTCGCGGCCCGAGAGCAGCGGCCGTGCCTGGGCGATCCACGGTTTCGAGGCGGCGATCAGGCCCGGAAGGTCCGCGACGGCGGGCCGGATCTCGATCGCCCAGGCGCGCAGGGGCGGCAGCGCCCGGTTGACGTTGACGAGAGATGTCCTGGCGGTGCTGAGGGCGGGCGCGAACTCCTCGAAGGTGGCCGCCAGGTTCTCCGACTGGGCGGCGAGGGCGCCCGTGAAGATGTCGAAGTTCGTGATCAGCCCCTGCAGGTCCGACTCGCTGTGGGCGAAGGCCGCGAAGGTGCGGCCGGTGGACGCGACGAGGCGGGAGAGGTCGCGCGGCCGCGTCCCCAGCAGGGCGTCGGAGACCTGGGCGCTGAAGCGTCCGGCCGGGCCGCCGTAGAAGAGGGCGCCGGCGAGGCCCTCGGCGCCGGTCTTGCCCCGCACCTCGGGCAGCTGCGTCGCGTCCTGGGCGGCGGTGGGCTCCTCGTTCAGCGCCCTGCCGTAGCTTTCCAGCAGCACGCTGAGATCGGCGCGGACCGGCGACTGCAGCGCGTTGAAGATCTCGTCGAGCTGCACCGCGGTTGAGGTGTGGCTGATTGGGATGGTCGCGTCGCTGTCCAGCTCCTCGGCACTGGGGCTGCCCGGATCGAGATCGATGAAGAAGTTGCCCTCGAGGAAGATGCGCGGCCGGATCGCGGCGAAAGCGTCGCGGTGGATCGGCCGGCCTTTCTCTTCCACCGTGAAGGTGACGGTGGTCGCGTCGCCCTCACGTTCGCTGGAGATCACTTTGCCGACGTCGACCCCGGCGATCCGCACCGGCGAGTTTTTGGAGATGTTGACCGCGTTGGAAAAGGTCGCGTTGAGCTGGTAGCCGTATCCGGTGAAGGGGATGTGTTTGGTGAAAGCGAGGTAGGGGCCCACGATCAGGACGACCAGGAAGATCAGCGCCACCGTCGCATTGCTCGGTCGCCAGCGGAAGCGGCCGCCCTTCTCGGCGATCGCCCTCAGGTCGCGCTCCGGCAGGCGTCCCATCAGCCCTGTCCTTTCAGCTGGCCGGAGGTTGTCGTGCCCTGGTTGCCCGGCACGTTTCCGATCCTCGTGGTGCCCCGCTGGTAGACGACGTTGCCGGCTTCGCACTCACGCGGCTGGCGGGGCGCCGCCGTGTTCGGGTAGGGGTTCGCGTGCAGGAAGTTTTTCGGTTCGGGACCCGCGGCGGGCGCCGAGGCGGGCCGCGTCTCGGCGTTCGGCCCGGCCGGTGCCTCGAGCGCCAGCGCTCCCGCCCAGTTGGCGCTGCCGTTGCTTTCACTGAAAACGCTGACAAGGTTGCGGAAGGTGATCGTCAGGTAGTTGCAGACGGTCTGCGCGGGTGCGATGAAGCGGATCCCCGGTTTGAGGGCGTTGTTGGTGTCGATCAGCAGGTTGAGTCCGTTGAACACGCCCGGCGTGCCCTGGAAGGCGAGCAGCGCCTCGGCGGTCGGGTCGAGCTGGGCGAACAGCGCCGGCGAGCGGTTGAGGGCGGGAACCCCGGCCCGCAGAGCAGCGTCGATGGTCGGCGAGGTGCGCCCCAGTGCCCGGGCCCCCGGCTCGAGGGCGGCGAAGAAGCGCTCGGAGCTGCGCAGGAAGGGCCGCAGCGCGGGAAGGTCCTCGATCGCCGTGTCGAGGGTCGGCGGGCTCTTGCTGATCGTTTCCTGGATGAACGGCCTGGAGACGCGGGCGAAGGCGCCGAAGGTGCGGTCGAGCGCGACGAAGAGGCCGGCCTGGGTCTCGGCCACCGGCGCCACGGTCGCCGAGAGATCCGCCAGCGCGCGCCAGAACCCGCGCCAGTCAGTGCTGGGGGCGACCAGGATGCTGAGGATCGGCTGGGCGTTTTCGGTCAGGCTCCGCAGCGCCCCGACCGCTTCGTTCAGCTGCGGCCCGCGGCCCGCGAAGCCGGTCCCGAAGCCGGCCAGGCCGCGCTGGAGCGAGCGCCGGGTCGGCTCGTCGAACATGTCGAAGAACTGGTCGATGTCGACCGGTTCGGGCCGCGCCGCGCTGAGCGGGATCGTCTCGCCGGCCTCCAGCCCCCGGGTCGCGTCGCCGGGGACGATCTGCAGGTACTTGAGCCCGAGCGGCGACTTGGGGCGGATGATCATCGTCGAGTCGGCCGGGATCGGTTCCGCGGTTTTGTCGAGCTTCAGGTTCAGCTCGGCCCAGATCTCGCCGGTCTCCTCGTCCTGCTCCGGGTTCAACTCGCTCACGACGCCCACCCGCGAGCCGCCGATCCGCACCTCGTTGCCTTTGACCAGAGCGTTGGCGTTCGGCACTTTCGCCTTCAGGTCGTAGGTGGAGACGAAGGGCAGCCCCTGGTTCGCGTTGTAGGCGAGGAAGACGGCCACAATGATGACCAGCACCGTGACCGCCCCGACGATCACCGGATTGCTCGCGACTCCCTGTACGCCGGTCCGTTTTCTCATCGTCCGAGGAGGGGGTCGAGGAGTCCGCGGCGCAGAGAGGAGGCGCCGGCGCCGGCTTCGATTTCTTCGCCGTCATCAAGCCCTGGGGCTGGTCGTGCCGGACGCCGCGGGCGCGACGGGTCGGAGCTCCCGCCGGGGGAGGTCGCCGACCCGGCGGCGGTGCCGCCGCTTTCTTCGGCGAGGCCTTCCTGAAGCTCCTGGAGCCGCCTGAAGAGATACGCGGGATCTGAGACTCCCGATTCGATCGCGCCTTGGCCCGTGAAGTTGGCGACACACCCGCTCTTCGGCGCGACGACGTATTCCGCGCAGTCCACCAAGGTCACCAGGCTGCGCAGGAAGTGCCCGTACTGGTCGTATTCGTTGACCGACCCGCCGGCGTTGTAGATCAGGTCGACCAGGCGATCGAAGCCCTTGGTCCTCTTGGTGCTGACCAGGAACCGGGCGAGTTCGCTGGTGGGCACGGCGCCGGAGCGGGCGAGGTCGCGCGCCGTGCGCACGATCGGGTCGGCGGCGCGCAGCTTCGGCCCGGCCGCTTCGCCGCTCGCCCCGAGCGACTTCAGCGACACGGTCGTCGCGGCGGAGAAGGGAGTCAGCGCCCGCGTCGCGCTGGTCAGAGAGGGGGCGGCCCGGTCGAGTTCGGCGAGGACCGGCGTGGCGGTGTCGGAAAACCCCTTCAGGTTGCGCATCGTCGCTCGGAACTCGCGCAGGAAGCGGGGCAGTTTGCTCAGCGAGGCTTCCAGGTCCTCGCCCCGCTCGGCGCTCGCCTCGCCCGCAGCGCCGGCGTTGGCGAGGAAGCCGGCGACCGACGCCCGCTCACGGGCGAACGGCACCAGGATCTCTTCCGAGTCGGAGGCGAGCTGGGCGAGCTCGTTTCGCTGTTCGTCGAGCTGGCCGATCAGGGTGTCGACGTCGCGCAGCAGCGGGTTGGCGCGCTTCACCGCCTCCTCGAGGTCCTCGCCGCGGCCCGCCAGGGTGACCCCCAGTTCGTTGAGGATGAGCCGGAAGCGCTGTGAGTAGGGCAGCCGCTGGATGTTGTTGACCAGGTCGGGATCGACGCTGGTGCTGTTCTGCTCCAGCGGCAGCAGATGCTGACCGGCGCCGCGCTCACCGTCGGGGATCTCTTTCAGCGGCGGCGGGAGTTCTGCGCCCGGCGCTCGCGGCCGGGTCGGCCGGCAGTCGACGAACTTCTCGCCGATCAGCGACTGCGGCCTGATGTGGCAGGTGGCGTCCCGGCGGAAATCGTGGAAGCCGGCGTCGTCGATGCTCAGCACCAGCACCGCTTTCCCGGGCGCCTCCTTCCATCTGCCGTCCTCGTAGCTGGCGAGCTCGCCGGGCAGGGTCACCCCGACCGACTCGATCGTCCCCACGGTCGCGCCGGCTACGCGAACTTCCTCCCCGTTGACCAGAAAGGACCCGCTGTCGAAGATCGCCCGGACCTTGTATCCCCTGTCATCGCCGCCGCCGACCAGCAGGATCGTCAGGAGGACGACCACGACCAGCGCACCTGTTGCGATCAGGGCTTTTTTCATGGCCCCGGTGGCACGTCGGCCGGATCGCAGTCGGAGGTGGTGACACCGGCGCCCGCGAAGGGCGGTTCGGTGAACGGGTTGGAGCCGTCGGGGGCGGGCTGCGTGGCGGCGCCCGGGCAGCGACGCTGCACGGGGGCGGAGGCGCCGAAGACGTCGAACTGCTGGCTGGGCGGTATCGGAGAGAGTTCGCCGCTGCCGGAGTCGTAATCGAAGATGTTGCTATTGGAGAACTGGACGCGGGCGTAATTCCCGTCGGCGTCGTAGTTGGCGGTGACCTGCCCGACCTTGGCCAAGCCGTTGAAGAAGTCGGGCGTGTAGGCGCGGATGAATTCGAGGTTGGGGAGAAAGGCGTCGGCCGCGTCCTCGGAGCGGGGGAACGCTTTCGAGGCCCGCCGCTGGACGTCTGGCAGCGCCGCCAGCAGTTCGGCGGCGTCGTTGGCGAACCCCTTGCGGCGGACGGTCAGCCGCAGGTCCCTGAACACCGGAACCGCCCGCGAGAGGACCGGCCTCAGTTCACGCAGGAAGGGTGCGAGGTTGCGGGTCGCCGGCTTCGCCGTTTCGACCAGTGGGTCGAGGTCGTCGAGCGCGGCGCGCAGGTTGACGAAGGTCGTGTTGCTCTGGCGGAGGACCGGCGGCAGGAGGCGCAGGGTGCGGCTGAAGGCCTGGTTCTGGCCGGCGATCGCCTCGAACGCCGTCGTGGCGTTGGAGATCGCGCTGGAGAGCCGATCGCCGCGGCTCGCAACCGTGGTGGCGAGTTTGCTGGAGCTGACCACGAAGCGCTCGAAGAGGCGCTGGTCGGCGGTGAGCTCGCGCGCGAAAGCGGATCCCCGGTTGAGCCCCGGGCCGAGGTATTTGTAGGCGCGGTTGGCCTCCTTGGCGACGCCGGTCCAGATCTGGGCGTTGCCGCGCACGAACTGGCCCAGCCCCCTTCGCACGGGATTGGGGAAGGTGTTGAGGAAGTGGTCGAGGTCGACGGCGGTCGTGGTCGACTCGAGGCCGAGGGTGGCGCCGTCCTCCAGCTCGGGATTGCTGTCCGGCGCAGGGCTGATTGCGACGTAGTGGTTGGCAACCCCGGCCAGTGACGTGGCGCGGACCTCGGCGGTGCTCCCCTCGTGCAGCGGCTGGTCGATGGTGATCTTCACCTCGGCGAGGTTGTCCTCGGTGAGGTCGATGCTGTCGACCGTGCCGACCGGGTAGCCGCCGATCAGCACCTGGTTGTCGGTCACCAGCTGGCTCGCGTTCTGGAAGACGAGCCTGTAGCTGTGGCCGTTGCCGCTGAGCAGGATCCAGGCGAGGACCAAAACGAAGATCGCCAGCGCCGCCAGCACCGCCGCGCGTGCCGGTGTGGTTCCCCGAGCTTTCGCCGGGCTTTTCTCCTCGCCTAAGGGGTTTGCAGCCACGGGTCGTCGCTTCCCGGTTCCCCCGCCTCCGATCTGGAGGAACGGCGGCCTGATCGTATCCGAGCGGTCACTCGCCAGACGCCGGGCGCGCCCCGCTTAACTCGATGTAAACGCGCTCTGGAGGCGGCATTCAGACGTCGAATTTCGGAATGATCCGCTGCAGCGGCCGCGGCATCCACCAGACCCTCTTGCCGAGCAGCAGCATCAGCGCGGGCAGGAAGACGATCCGCACCACCGTGGCGTCGAGAAAGACCGCGACGGTGAGCCCAATCCCGAGCTGGCTGACGTTGGCGATCGGGGCGGCGGCGAAGGCGACGAAGACCCCGATCATGATCGCCGCGGCGCCGGTGATCACCCTCGCCGTCTTCTCCAACCCGAACTCGATCGCGGCCGGGTTGTCACCGTCGATTTCGAAGCGCTCCCGCATCCGGATCAGCAGGAAGACCGCGTAGTCGATCGAGAGGCCGAAGATGATCCCGAACATCATCACCCCCCCGACCACGTCTATGTAGCTCTGGCCGCCTATGGGCCAGCTGTCGGGGACGTCGAAGAGCAGCGTGAGGATCCCGAACGCGACTGCCACCGTCGCCAGGTTGAGCAGGACCGCGATCGCCGCCAGCGGTATGGCGCGGAGGATGACCACCATGATCAGGAAGGTGGCGAGGGTGATCACGACGATGATCGTCGGGATCCGGTCCCTGGTGACACGGCTGTAGTCGTTGAGGGTGGCCGCTCCCCCCGCGACGCCGGTCTTCAGGCCCGTTTCGCTTGCCAACTCGGCGGTCTCCCCTTCGAGCTTCTTGTTGAAGTCGATCGAGCCCTCGCTGTTGAACGTGTAGCGGGTGAAGACGAACATCGTTGCCGCCTGGCCGCCGTGCTCCAGGTCGACGGTCTGCTCGGCGCGGCGGCGCTGTTTCGGCGGCGCCCCGTCGACGGCCGAGAGCACGAAGTAGCCGGAGTCGAACAACCCCGGCGAGGAGCGTCGCAGACGGGTGGTCTGGCGGCGCGCCTGGCCGGCGCTGCTGACGACACGGACGGTGGCGCGCCGCAGCCCGGTCTGCAGCGGGTAGGACTGGTGGAAGGCGTCGCTGAGGCCGACCTGGAGGGAGGTGGCGCCGTCGCCGAGTTCGGAGATCCCCTGCGCCAGTCTCGTCGCGCCCGCGCCCAACCGCTCGAGGCCGTTCGACAGTTCCGTGCTGGCCTCCGAAAGCCGCTCGGCGCCGTTGGCGAGTTTGTTGCCTCCCTCGGTGAGTCTGATCAGGCCGTCGTCGAGTTCGTCGGCGATTTTCGAGAGGCGCCTGATTTCGCTGATCCCCGACGTCCACCAGAAACTCGCTTCTCGGGCTTTCTCGGCGTCTTTGACAAGCCGGTCTTCCAAGCCGTCGAGGCCTCCCGAGACACCACCCGCGGCAGCGGAGGCTTTGCGTACGGCGTCGAGGGCGGGGCCGTAGTTGGGGTCGCCTTTTCCGACGGTCATCCCCTCCAGCTGCGTGAGCGCCGCCTGCAGCTGTTCGTTGGTCTGCTGCGCGGCTGCGCGCAAATCGGGAAGGGTCTCACGCGCCTCTTTGGTGATCTCTTTCTGGACTTTCCTGGAGAGCCGCAGCCCGTTGTTGCGGAAGTTCGCTTCGGCATCGCTCAGCCCGAGTTTCAGCGCCTGCGATCCTTCCCTCGCCCGTTTCAGCCCGTCGGCCAGGTCGCGCGAGCCTTTGGCGAATTCGCCCAGGGCATCGACCGCTTCTTCGCTGCCCGAGGTGGCCCGGGCGAGGCCGGCGGCGAGGCGGCTAGCTCCCTCTTCGGCGCCGTCCGAGCCCTGCGCGAGCAGGCCGGCCCCGTTGGTCGCTTCGGAGATCCCGGCGCGCAGTTCCCTGACGCCGTTCGCCGCACGACCCAGGTTGCGGCCCAACCGCGCCAGTTCGGCGACCGGCCCTCCCTCCTCGGCGATCAGCGACTCGCCTGCTTCGCGCAGCGGCGCCGTCCTTTTGGAGATCTGCTGAGGGCCGATCACCAGCTGCACCCCGGGCTGGGAGGCGATCCGTTCCTGCCAGCGTCGCAGGCTGTCGAGCCGGTCCGGTTGGGTGATCGGCCCCTCCTTGCTCTCGGCGACGACCAGGAAGGGAGCGTCGAAGCCCGGGGTGATCGTCCGGTTGATCAGTTCGGCGTCCTGCCTCGCCTGGTTGCTCGAGGCCAGCTGTTCGGCGCTGGGCGGGCCGGTTTCGAGGTCCAGCGCGGGGACCGAGAAGGCCATCACCACCGCGCCGACCAGGATGCAGACCAGGGCGGGCCGCCGCAGCGCGGCGCCGACCAGCGTCATGATGCCGGCGCTTTCAGCCGCAGCGGACGGCGGGGCGCCGATCCGCCAGCGGTTCAGGTTGGGCCCGAGGACGGTCATCAGCGCGGGCCCGGCGACAACCGCGACGAAGACGCTGACAACGACGACCAGCATCACGGTCGCGGCCAGCGAGGCGAGCAGGGCCCCGGGGACCACCAGGTAGGCGACCACCATGGAGGCGAACAGGGTGCTGCCGGCGAAGATCACGGTGCGGCCCGCCGTCTTGCGGGTGGTCACGGCCGCAGCCCCCGGCTCGGCCCCGTTCAGCAGCTCTTCGCGGAAGCGCGAGACCATCAGCAGGGAGTAGTCCACGCCCAGCGCCAGGCCCATCATCGTGCAGACCGTGAAGGCGAAGGCGTCGACACTGACCCACTCGGTGACGATGGTCAGCACGCCGCTCGAGGTGAAGACCGTGATCGCTCCGAAGAGGAGCGGGATTCCGGCGGCAATCGGGGTGCGGAAGACCAGCAGCAGGACGATCAGCAGCACAGGCAGCGCGATCAGCTCGGCGCGCTCGCTGGCGGCGATCGACTCCTCCTGCAGTGCCCCGGAAAGCGTTGGGAAGCCCGACTGGGTCGCGGTGACCGGCGGCTCGACCTCTCGGTGGAGGATCTCGTCGAGTTCGTCGACGCTCTCGTTCACGGCCTCGGCGATCGGGACGTGGAAGTCGGCGAGGATCATCGCCTCCCGCGGCCCGGCTCGAAGGCTCTGGACGGAGCCCTGGTCCCAGGGCGAGAGGGTCGTCACCTGCGGGTTGGCGGCGCGCAGGGCCCTGACCAGTTTCGGGCCCTGGCGGTCCAGTTCCTCCGCGGGCCCGCGGAGGAGGATCCCGAAGAGGGCGGTGTCGCCGAAATGACCGCGCAGGACCTGGTTCGCTTCGTAGGACGGAGTGCCTTCGATGTCGAGGGTGGTCGGGCTCAGCTTTCCCTGGACCTGGAAGCCGAGGACGGCGAGAACCAGGGCGACGATGGCGAGCACGCCGAGGACCGCACGCGGATGGCGCAACATCAACGGCGTGCGCGGGTTCCCGTTTTCGGGCGACGGCTCCCGCCTGCCCCTGCTCCTCCTCAGTCCCACGATTGGTAGTTTGGCGGTCGAAGCAAGGGAGGAAGTCTAGAAATGCATAATTTTTTGTTAAGGAAGCCCGGAAGCGGCGGGTTTTCTCGTCCCTGCGGTGACACCCTCGAGAAACCTTGAAGCTTCGCGTCTCATCCTATGCCCTGGTCGCGGCACTCCTGCTCGGCGCCGCGACGGTCGCCGATGCCGCGCTGGTCAGGGTGGGACGGGTCGTGGTCCGAGCGGACGGAGGATTCACTCCCCAGACGCTGCCGCGTAAGAAGTACGCGCCGATCAGCTTCCAGGGCCAGGCCGACATCGAATCGACCGACGGCGGCCCACCGCCGAAGCTGGTGCGGGCGAGGCTCGACTTCGACCGCGACGGGCGCCTCAGCACCCGGGGCCTTCCCGTCTGCATCCCCAGCCGGATCGAGAACGCGGCGCCGAAGGCGGCGCGGCGCATCTGCGGCAAGGCGCTGGTCGGAACCGGCGAGGTGGCCGCAAGCATCTCCCTTCCCGGGTTGAGCGGGGCCCGCCTGCGCTCCCCGCTGAGCGTCTTCAACGGTCCCAGGGTGAACGGCCACCCGAGCGTCGTCGGACACGCCTGGACCACCTTCCCAAAGCGTGAAGTCTTCGTCACCGTGATCCCAATCGAAAGGCGCGGCGGCCCCTACAGCTACACCGCATCGGTGGAGATCCCCGAGATCGCCGAAGGAGGCGGGGCCCTGACCCACCTCAACGCCCGAATCGGGCGCCGCTA